>DASPUT010000110.1 GCA_035622735.1 Thermodesulfovibrionales bacterium
GATTAAAGCGGTACGAGAGTTGGGTTCAGAACGTCGTGAGACAGTTCGGTCCCTATCTGTTGTGGGCGCAGGAGATTTGAGGGGAGCTGTCCTTAGTACGAGAGGACCGGGATGGACGGACCTCCAGTGTTCCGGTTGTCACGCCAGTGGCAATGCCGGGTAGCTATGTCCGGAAGGGATAAACGCTGAAGGCATCTAAGCGTGAAGCCCACCCCAAGATGAGATCTCCCGTGGAGTAATCCACCTGAAGGTCCGTGGTAGACTACCACGTCGATAGGCTGGAAGTGTACGTGCAGTAATGCATTCAGCTGACCAGTACTAATAGACCGTGCGGCTTGACCCTTATCTATCTCCCTTTTGTTGTCAAGGAAAAATCAGGGCCCCCCTTCCAAAGGAGGCCCTTTTTGTATAGCTTGGGGAACGGTCGTGTCAAGGAAAGGTTCGCTTTTTTCTTTTCCGAATTCATGACTTCTTCAATTCTTGTTTCTATGATAGTATTTAGTTATAAAAGGGATGGGATAAAAAGTAACGATGAGAGAGAGAGATATATTCGAAGAAATAATCGACTTGGGTAAGAGGCGTGGGGTTCTTACCTATGATGAGATAAACGATGCCCTTCCTTCGGAGTTCTTCTCGCCTGATGAAATAGAAGACCTCATGGACCTTCTCCAGGATATGGGAGTGAAGGTAGTTGATTATGAGGAAGCCCTGCCTCCTGAAGAAGAGGCGGAGGAGGAAGAGCTTGAGGAGTACGAGAAGACAGAGGACCTCGTTCAGGCCTATTTTCATTCCATGGGCGACATATCCATTCTCACGAAGGACGAGGAGACGGAACTGGCTAAGAAATTAGAGCAAGGGAGAGAAATCATAAAAAGCATCGTCACCGCCTTGCCCATCTACAAGAAGATGGAGGCCGTTCTTGATACCGGTGAAGACGAGGAACTTGCCCCTGAGGAAGAACGGCCCGATGAAGCGCTTCTCCATTCTGTGGCGCGGATAGAAGAACTCATGACTGCCGTGGCGTCTGAAGAGAAAAAGATATCCCGTTATGGCTCTCTGAAAGAACTGAAGAGGTCGATAACGGAAAAGAAGAAGAAGGGAACCCGCACAGAAAAACTCGATGCGCTCGCCAGAGAGATGCAGCAGGAGTATAAGAGGATTGAATCAGAGGTCGGCATCAAGATGCAGGAACTCAGGATTCTCTATGAGCGGATGTCGAAGGCCAAGGAGCTTGTTACCGAGGCGAAGAACGAGCTCATAACGAGGAACCTGAGGCTCGTCGTAAATATCGCAAAGAACTACGTCGGAAGGGGCCTGCCTTTGCTTGATCTCATTCAGGAGGGCAATATCGGACTCATGAAGGCTGTGGACAAATTTAAGTATGAAAAGGGTTTCAAATTTTCGACGTACGCCACGTGGTGGATAAGGCAGGCCATTACGAGGGCACTCATCGACCAGACGAAGACAATCAGGGTGCCGGTCCATATGATGGAATTTTATAACAGGGTGACGAAGGCCTCACGGGAAATTACCCAGCAGCTCGGGAAGGAACCGAGCAACGAAGAGATTGCGATAAAACTCGGCGTCCCTATGAGAAAGGTTGAAGAAGTCTTCAGGGCGATTCAGGACCCTATCGCACTTCAGACGCCGGTGGGGGACGAAGATACGGAACTGGAAGACTTCATCGGGGACAAGAACAGCCCCTCACCCTATTCTGATACCGAGAGAGTTGAGATCTCTGAACATATTCAGAGGGTATTGCGGACCCTGACCCCTAAAGAGGAAAAAGTAATAAGGATGAGATTCGGTATCGGAGCCGAAAGGGACCATACGCTCGAAGAGGTAGGGAGACATCTCTCCATTACTCGGGAGAGGGTTCGTCAGATCGAGGCAAAGGCGTTAAGGAAGCTCAAACACCCAAGCAGGTTGCGGGCACTGAAGATCCTGACGACTTGATTTCTAGAATAATTTGAGGAAAGCAGATATAGAGAACCTGCAAGAAATGCAGGTTCTTTGTTTATTGATGCGTTTTGCTTCTAAGACCGCCGCTCTATCCAGTCGGCCTTTTCCCTTAAGCGGCTACTGTCTTTTCCGCTTTCTTGGCAGCGGCCATCCGAAATACCTCACCGGCATTAAATGTGCCGTCAATCGCCTGGACAGGGCATTTTGCCGTACAGATACCGCAGCCGACGCAGGTATTCTTGTCTATGGCGTGTTTTTTCTTCGGATCACCCGACGCCGCATTTACCGGACATACCTTTGAGCATATCTGGCAGCCGATGCAATTGTCCATGACAAATGCCTTCGGTCGCTTGGGGATAAAATCCCTTATCGCATTCGTCGGACAGGGAGCAACACACAATCCGCATACCTTGCATTTGTCTAAGTCTATTCTCGACACGTTACTCGAAACCGAGGGAGCATCGAAGGGACAAATCTTCACGCATTTCCCGCAGGCGATGCAGCCGACCTGACAATTTTTCTTCGTATCGGCGCCCTTGTCTTTTGAATGACAGGAGACGAGGACCTGCCGCGAGGCCGGAAGAACCTCGATGACTCTCTTCGGGCATGCCTGCTCGCACTTCCTGCAGCCGGTGCATTTTGCGATGTCAACGACCGGCAGATGGTCATCGCTCATGGTGATCGCTCCGAAGGGGCAGACCCGCGCGCATGTTCCGTAACCGAGACATCCGTAAGCGCACGCCTTGTCACCGCCTCCTGCGAGAACAGCGGCGCGGCAATCCTGAACACCCTCATATTTGAACTTCTTAACGGACTTCGACCATCCTCCCTGACACATTATCCGCGCATAAATCGGTTCCCTCGCTTCGGCCTTCTTGCCGGTAATCAAGGCAACCGCCTCGGCGCCTCTCGCCCCGGCGGGCGTGCAGAGATTCGGCGGGACATCGGGATTATTCACCACAGCCTCCGCATACTGTTCACAGCCAGCATAGCCGCAGGCGCCGCAATGGGCATGGGCGAGGACGTCCTTCACTTGTTCCACCTTAGGATTTATCTGGACGGAAAATCTCTTTGCGGCAAAGGCGAGACCGAGACCGAACACGGCCCCCACGCCAGCGAGGAAGACCGATGTGAATTTGAGAAGGGGGATTACGTCGACATGTTCTTTCGCTTCGACCCCGCCGCCGACACCGGCGTAAAGCAAGGAAGCAGAGCAGATCATGAGGAAACATGCGAGGGAAACGGTCTTTCTTATCATCGAACCGCCTGGCATAATTATCGTACTGTTTATAATAACATAGTTTTGCTGGGAAAAGTCTCTCGCCCTCGCCCGCTCAAAGGGTAATCAAGCCCGAAAAGCCGGTAAAGGCGAGCGCAATCAGACCGGTGACAACAAAGGCCATAGGCAATCCCCTGAACGGGGCAGGGATATCGGCAAGCTCAAGCTTTTCGCGGATGCTCGCCATGATAATCAGGGCGATGGCGAACCCGACCCCCGAGCCGAACCCAAAGGCGAGGCTCTGAATAAAACTGTAATGTTCGCCCGCGTTAATGAGCGGGACGGCGAGGATGATGCAGTTCGTCGATATAAGTGCGAGGTAGATGCCGAGCTTATAGTACAAGCTCGGAGAGACTTTTCTCATGATGGTATCGGAAGCCTGAACAAATCCGGCCACAACCCCGATAAAAACGATAATCTTCAGGAACGTTATATCAAGAGGCACCATGATGTAGGTGAAGATGACCCAGCTCAATGAGGCGCTTATCATCATCACCGCCGTAAAAGTCACGCTCATCCCGACCGCGGTTTCCATCTTCTTCGAGACGCCGAAGAAGATGCAGAGGCCGAGAAACCGTGTGAAGACAAAATTATTTATCAGAGAAGCAGCGATAAAGAGTTCAAAAAGCTTGATGAATTCGTTGCTCATCCGTCACCTCCTCGAACGGTCCTCAGTGCGACGCAGGTGCACTCTTCTTGAAGAACCGCAGATCTATCCAGTTAAAGAACGCCATCAGTATCCCTACGGCAAAAAATCCGCCCGCCGGCAGAATCATCATGAGAAGGGGCTTTGTATTGACGATCGGGAAGCCCCAGAGAGAGCCCTTGCCGAGGAGCTCCCTGAAAAAGCTGATTACCGTGAGGGCAAAGAGAAATCCGAGTCCCATGCCGATGCCGTCGAATAGGGAAGGGGTTACCTTATTTTTGCTCGCGAACATTTCGGCCCTCGCAAGGATCGACGCAAAGGCGACGATCAGCTGGATATAGAGGCCCATCTGCTTGTACGCGTCCGGAGCAAATGCCGCCATGGACATGTCGGTCACCGTCACCCACCCCGATATGACGAGCATGAAAATGGGAAGCCGTATCTTGGGATGGATGAAATTTCTCATGAGCGCGATCGTGATATTCACCATCGTCTGGACAAAGAGAACGGCCACCCCCATCAAAACACCGTTCCTCAGGTTGTTCGTCACCGCGATGGAGGGACAGAGGCTGAGAGCGAGTTTAAATATCGTATTCTCCGCGATGATTCCATTTTTTATGAGGTCCCAGTAACTACCCCTGCTTGTGTCCGCCATGGTCAGCGCCTCCCTCCTTTATCGCCTTCATAAGAAAGGCGACTCCGTTCTTGACTGCATCCTCAGTAACAGCCCTGCTCGAGATCGTCGCGCCTGATATCGCCTGGATATAGTCTGTCGTCTCTGTCTTGAGGACTTTCAGGTGCGCCTCGTCCTTGCCCTGAAACTGGCCCTTAAAGGAATCCGTCTCGATTTCGTCTCCGAGTCCCGGTGTTTCCGCATGGTGGAGAATGTTTATCTTCTGCACCTTGAAGTCTTTGTCCACCGCTATGAGGGTATCGATGTAACTCGAATATCCCTTGCCGAAGGACTGTACG
>DASPUT010000111.1 GCA_035622735.1 Thermodesulfovibrionales bacterium
TGGGTCCTCTTCATGACCGACCTCCTTCATGATGTATATATACATTATCCCTTTTCCGGAGACATGTCAATCAGGGGTTTTACGCGCAATGAGACGGCCGTGACCTGTGGGCACGAAATTGATTTCCCCGGAGGTTTTTATTTAAAATAAGGTAAAAGATTTTTCAGGAGGAGATGTGCGATGTACAATGTCGTAGTGAATGCGGAGTCCTGCACGGGTTGTGAAGAGTGCGTGAATGTCTGCCCGCAGGGTGTGTTCCAGATGACGAACGCCAAGTCAGACCCCTATCAGACAGGAGAGTGCGTCTTCTGCGAGAGCTGTCTCGGCGTGTGCCCCTCGAATTCGATAACCATTACCGAGATCTAGGGTCGAAGCTCAGACAATAAAAAAGGGATGCCCGGAAGGCATCCCTTTTTTATTTCCGCCGGCCTCGTGAAGGCAGGCGCTTAGCTCTTCTGGATGTAGAGTTCCCAGTAGCCCTTGTCGTCGAGCTTTACGGACTCAAATTTGTATCCCTGCTTTTCCGCGTACCTCGGAAGCGAGTCTTCCGCCGATGCCGGCGCATCGCAGAGGATCTTCAATAACCCTCCGCTCGGCATCTTCTCGACCGCCTTCTTCGTCAAAACCAGGGGATAGGGACATACCCTTCCGAGCACGTCGAGGGTCTCTGTCGGTGTCATGCTGCTCAACTCTCCCATTGTGTCACCTCCTTAAAAGAACAGGAGATGGTCTGAGGTTTCCATCTCCTTCATGATTTCGGTAAAGGGAACGATGCTTGCCTTCGTCTCCCCGCCTATTTCCTCGGCATCCATAATGAGTGAATCCTCGGTGAGACCGAGGCGCTCAACGTCTTCCTTGCAGATCAGCACCTTCAGGTCGAGGAGCAGGGAATTCTTGAGGTGCCCTTCGATGCTCGTGACGCCGTACATGTTCATCGCCTTCTGGTTCTTCAGACAGTTCAGCACGCCGTCGCCCATGAACGCCACCACCGGTTCGACCATGTCGCCGTCTTCCAGATATATTTCGACGGTCTGGCTCGCGATGGCATGGGTGAGCGCCAGTCTCGACGCCTCTACCTTATAGGGCAGGGTCTTCACCATAAACGCAAGTTTCTTCGTCGCCATATCAATCACCTCCTATATGAAGGACCCTGTCCGCGCCGAAGCAGCTCGCGAGATACCAGTCCATACTATGGCGCTTAAACCCTTCCATGGTGTCATCCTTCTTATACCCTCTCGCCTCTGCGCAGGCCTCGCAGGCGGTTGCCTGAAAGCTTCCGCTCGCGAAGAGCTCCTGCAGCTTTTTCTCGAGTGCGGAGTAATCTTTGAACGCCTTCTGCCCCTTTTTCGAGAGCATGGTCGCGTTTCCCGAGACCCACAGGTCTACGGTGTGGCCCTTCTGGATCGCGGCGTCGGAAAGCTTCACCGCAAAATCGAGGGAAAGCGATCCGACAAGTGAAGAGAAACAGCCGATCGTTAGTTTCGCCATGACAAGCCTCCTATACCCAGATTGTTTTCTCGTATTCGGTGAGTATCAGATCGACGAGGTCGCTGTAGGTCACGGCCTTCACCCTCTTGTCGATCTGATCTGCGGAGAATCCCTTTGTCTCCAGATCTTCGGTCAGCACGTAGAGGTTCGGGGTCTTGTCCAGGAGCGGAGATGCCTTCCCCCCTTCTTTTAACGCGGCATGGTAGACGCCGTTGCTCACGAGGATTATGCCGAGCTTATCAGTCTTGAGCCTCGAAACGATGTCGTCCATGTTTCTGTAGTCGCTGACAAGTACACCTAGCTTCATAGAAACACCTCCTGAAATTGATTTGGGGAGTGCGCTGCACATTTTTATATCACTTGGAGCCGCAAATTGTAAACAAAAAAACCTTTATGAATTTATTAGGAATTGTTATACCATAAACCCGTGAACTTCGATACGGTCCTGAAGAGGGGAAAAGCGGACAAGCCGGCGGTCATTTTCGTCCATGGCCTCGGCATGGACAAGAGGATGTGGGTCTCCCCTGAGGAGTCGCGCATCCTCGGCGGGAGGTTCCCTCTCAGCGTGCTTGTCAGTGAAGAGCCGCAGCCACAGGCGGTGCGGCGAGACGGCGGAGGGGCTGTCACGAAGAAACTCTCTCTCGGTATCCCCCCCGGGGATCCTTCGACCCTGTTCCATTCCCTCAGCGAACAAGGCTTTACCGCGCTCGCCTGGAGCCAGAAGCGGCCTTCGGCCGTAATCGACGTCGCGGTCTCCGAACTCTCGGAGGTTCTATCCCTCCATAAGGAGCACTTCAGGTCCGGGATAGTGCTCATCGGCCACAGCAGGGGAGGCCTGATCGCGCGGCGATATCTTTCCAGAGGGGACGGGAGAGTGCGTGGTCTCGTCACGCTCGCCACTCCCCATCGAGGCAGCAAAATGGCGCAATGGGCGGGCCAACTCGCGCCGCTCGCGGCCCTCCTGAGCCCTTTCCTGTCTGATGCGGAAAGGGGGACGCTCGCCTACACGATCAAGAAGATCGCGGAGTTTCTCACCGGCAGGGCGGTCAGGGAACTGCTCCCCGGGTCACCGTTTTTTCAATCGCTTGATGACAAGGTGCCCGGCGGGGTGGAGTTCTTTTCTGCCGGCGGGACGCATCCGACCCTTCTTCGCGTCTACCGTCTGGTCCTCATCGCAGAAGGCGAACAGGAGAGGATCGCCTCGGTGCGGAAAGTTCTCTCTGCCCCCGATATCCTCCGCAAGATCATCCCCGGCCGTTTCTTCCCCGCCGAGATGACGAGGGGCAGGGGTGACGGTCTCGTTTCGACCGAGAGCTCCTGCCTCCCGTGGGCGGGGAAGCATCGCCTCTATGACGTTAACCATGCCGGGATCCTCTTCGATGAGAAGGTCAGGGCTGACGCAAAAGACTTTCTCAATAGACTGACGTGAGGTGAGACTTTACGGATTAATGAGATTTGCCACAGAGTACACAGAGGTCACAGAGAGGGAGGCGAGAGAAGTCTCGCTGGCTTCACGATTGCCTCACGATTTGTTTGATTAAGAAGAGGAAGTTCCTTTGTCGAAAGCCGGAGTAATCAAGAAGTGAAAGAGAGGCTAAAATTGCTTCCTTTCTT
>DASPUT010000112.1 GCA_035622735.1 Thermodesulfovibrionales bacterium
TCGGCGATGGGGGTGCCTGATAGCCTTGCCCAGTCCTTCCTGAAGAACGTCGCCTACGATCCCCAGGAAAAGACGCTCCTCATCGGGGCTCTCGCCAACATTCCCGGTCTCATGGGTGCCTCGATTTATATCGAGAAGGCAAACAGGGCGCATGAAGAAGCGGTGACACTCTTCCTGCGCGTTCGGGCCCAGCTCATGGAACTTTATAACGAGAAAGAACAGTCTGTTGCCGCTATCATCGATGCCGGCGGAACGCCCCTGCTCCTGACAAAGAGCGGGAAGGTCGTCGGGGCATTCCCACTCGATTATATCGCATGGACCGCTTCACTGGCGAGGAAAGAGGCTGAAATCTCACAGGCAATACAGAATATCCCTAACCTCACAGGCAAAGAGCTCTGGATTACCGGAAAGGTGGATGCCGAAGCCCGCAAGGGCCTGGAGAAGCGAGGCTGGAAGATAGAGGATAACATCCAGGCGAAGTTTCTTAAGAATCTGCATTACTGATAGCGATGTAAAGGGAAAACGCGAATACTACTCCTATTGTTGACAATAAGGAGGATTGAATGAAAGCGATGAAGTTAGGACTTCGTGCCTTGTTTCCTGTGCTGCTATTTGCCATGTTTGTGTCGAATGCCGTGCCTCTGTGGGCTGCCGAGCCAGACAACGAGGAACTTGCCAAGGCAGCGCAAAACCCTGTCGCAAATTTAGTCAGCGTGCCGTTTCAGAACAACATCAACTTTAACGTCGGCCCCCAGGGCGGAGTGCAGAACATCCTGAACATCCAGCCCGTCATCCCCTTCGAACTGAGCTCGGACTGGAACCTTATCACCCGCACGATTATGCCGGTAATCTCTCAGCCTCCTTTTGCTCCGGGACAGGATACACAGTTCGGGCTCGGCGACACCCAGTTATCGTTATTCCTGTCGCCTGCCAAAAAAGCCGACGGATTCATCTGGGGCGTCGGCATGATAGCACAGATACCGACCCATACGGACAGCAGGCTGGGATCGAATCTTTGGGGTCTCGGCCCCTCTATTGTGGGACTGCGCATCGATGGGCCCTGGGTGTATGGCGCCCTGATCAATAACCTCTGGTCTTTGGGCGGCAACGGCTCCAGTGCCTATAACAATTTCCTGCTCCAGCCGTTCGTCAACTACAACTTCGGAAAGACCGGCACGTATCTCACATCGTCCCCGATTTTGACAGCCAACTGGAAGACAGGAGATTGGATAGTGCCTCTGGGCGGCGGCATAGGCCAGATCTTTCACATGTTCGGAAAGCTGCCTGTTAATGCTTCGTTACAGTCATACTATAACATCGCTCATCCGGAGGGCCTTGGACCGGAATGGCAGATTCGGTTTCAAGTTCAGTTCCTCTTCCCTAAGTAACGGAAGGGCATCCGTTCACCTATTTCCTTCTTGACTCAAGGGCATCCAATCTCCCCAGGGCCTGAAGGTTCTTGGGGTCTATCGTCAGGGCATTGCGATATTCCTCAAGGGCCCGGTGAGTGATGCCGAGTTTTTCATATATCGCACCAGTGGTAATCCGTATGCCCGCATCCTTCGGAAGAAAGGTCATCGCCTGCTGCATGACTTTCAATGCCTCATCGTAGAGTCCCTGCTTCGCGTAATACTCATAGACTCTGTAGAAAAACGAGGCATTCACCACTTCTTCGTGACCGAGACAGTTTAGCGCGTTTCGGTATGCATGTTCAGCCGGTTCTTCTTTCCCGATACGATGCAGGTAGTCTCCGAAAGTGAGATACGGCAGCACCCTTTCAGGCAGGGCATTCACCATCTCCTCATCGCTCACCCCCTGCAACACCATGGCCGTGATGTATCCTCCCGTTTTGTTCGGAGCGAGAGAGATCGCCGTCTTTATATTCTCCATCGCCTCCTCCCGCCGCCCCTGCGAAAAGAGCCACGCAGCATATGTCCCATATCTCCTGTGATCAGCAACATCACAGGTGATGCCCGCCCGGAGCAACTTCTCCGCTCTATCCGCGTCCCGCAAAGTGGAATAAGCAAGTCCCATGCCCTGCAGATACTCTCCCCTGAGGGGGCTGAGATCGACCGCCTCACGGTAATGAACGATGGCGTTCTTCGTCTGCACTAACGCCATCTCTGTCTTCCCGACGGCGTAGTGATATTCCGGCTCAAGCGGATCGAAGAGGGATGCCCGATGAGCGGCGTCCTTCATCGAAAGCAGTGTCTTCTCATCAATGCCCCCGTAAAGGCGAAGGCCTTTGATAAAGGAATAGGTGAAGTCGCCGATCAGCAGACCCCCGTTAAAGACGAGGCTCGCGAACAGGATGAGGGCGGCGGAGAAAACGAGCGGGCGCAGCGGCGGAGACGGGATGGCCCTCAGATAGGTCCTGCCAAGCCCCTCCCGTAATCTCGTGTTTGCTGCCGAAACCGTCAGCCCGGCCAGAAAAAAGAAATAGAGCCCGTTCGATCCGATATGGAGATTAAAGTCCGTGAAACTGTGAATGAGGATCGCAGCCATTCCCGTGATGCTTCCGATAAAAAGATAACGGGAATAGCTCTCCCTCCGAGTGAGGAATCGACTATAAGAACGGTATAACAGCGTCAGGAAAAACCACGCCGTCAGGAGAAATGCGATGACGCCCCCGTCAATAAGAATTTCGAGATAATCATTATGCGCATGGTCGATAAGGTACTCTGCCTGGAGAGTCCGGTATTTGGGATAGAGATCGGCGAATGTGCCGAAACCGGCCCCGGTCACGGGGTAATCCTTGATGATCGTCATACTGTCCTTCCAGAATGTCTGCCTCGCGTCCTTGATCTCTCCGTGGATGTCCCTCGTCTTTTCGAAGCGCTCGAGAACAGGTCCCCATCCGATCCACCCGACTGAAAAGACAATGACGACGAAGATCGCGATGACAACGATGCCCCTCCGCCTGTTTATCCCGTTCATGATGAGCAGCCCGCCCAGGAAAATCATCGAGACGCAGAGGCTCAAAATCCCCCCCCTCGAGAGGCTCAGGAAAACAGAGGTAGCGATGAGGATCGATGCGAGACCGGTGAGCAGATAGTTATTCGCACGCCTCCTGCCGAGGAGTTCCGACAACTTTTCACGCAGGGACTCGTATTCAACCCTCGGTTTAAGGGCAAGAAAGACGCAGAGAGCGACGGGGAAGACCATCTCCATGAAACCCGCATAGTGGTTTCTGTTCACGAATGGGCCGAAGGGAAAACCCGCGACGGGAAGATCCCTGAGCCAGAAGATCTTACGATTGTAAAATAGATACTGGAGTATCGCGAGAAACGCGATTCCAGAAGAAAAGAGGATTACCGTCGCGACCGTTTTCTTCAGGAGTTCTCTCCTGCTCAGCATTTGCACGGTGAGAATGTAAAAGGCCACGTACGCCGCGAACCGGAAAAACTCCTGAAGGGTAGCCTTCTTGTGAATTGACAATGAAATCCATTTGACCGGTTCCACGATCCCGACCGTGGAAGTATAGAGCCCGTATGTCTCGGGAGAGAGGAACCTCACCAGCCCCGCCGGCAAAGGGATGAGTTGCAGCACGTAATACGCAGCGAGGCAGAGTAACGGGACGATGCCGGGGACATCATGAAGAGAGCTTTCTCCTTTTTTTGTCTCCCTGAGAAGATAAAGGAGAAGACTCACGAACGAAAGGGTCTCCATGACGGTTAACGACCATGGCTCAACCGTGCCGAAGGCGAGAGGAGCAAAGATCAGGATAAGGAGATATATACGGTAGATGTTACGGAACATAGATCGATCTGCCCGATACTACTGCCTCCGGATTCGCTGTTACCAGCCTGGCGGCGTTTTCTCTGCCTATCACTTCCCCCGCAACCTTGAGTCCTTCGGAGAGTACCGGCCTGCGCCGGCTGTTAGAATGAGCATCGGTCGCAATCAGATTGACGATGCCTCTCTTCAGGAGATAAACGGCACACTCGCGCACATCGGTGCCGAACCCTCCGGTGAGAGAATCTGCGGTTATCTGAACAAGGCAGTTCGAATCGAGTAAATCGAAGAGCAGAGCGGGATCATTCATGACCGAAGAATTTCTTTCGGGGTGGGTTATGATGGGACGGAACCCCTGTGCCGCCATATTGAAGAGGATGCTCCTCGCCTGCAAGGGCAAATGACTGTGGGGGAATTCGAGAAGGATATAGTTCGTTGCCTCCACCGCATAATCCTTCAGCAGCGAAGGGTCGATGAGGGCGTTCACATCAGCCCCCCGAAGTATCGTTACCGGGATATCGAGATCACGGAGACGGCGGTTCAATGCGTCCACACCAGCCCCTATATCCTGGGGAGGCAGCAGCGCATCGCGAACATGGGGAGTGGCCACGATCGTGGTAATTCCATCCTGGCAGGCCGTTTTCGCCATTTCGATTGACTCCGAGATATCTGCCGGCCCATCGTCTATCCGGGGAAGGATGTGACAGTGGATGTCGATCAAGAGGACCCTACCGACCCTAATTAAAAGAGTGGGATCATGAGTATTGTAGGGGATGCCGATCCCTTAACCCGGTGATTGCGTCTCCTCTTCCTCGGAATAATAGTAGTTATGATAGCGGTAATAGGAATAGTCATCCTTCTTGATATCAAGGGCATTAATAATGATACCGAGGACATGGGACTCCGCGTCATCTCGCCGTCTGCCGTGCAAGAATCTCAGACCCCTCTTCACATTCTCGTAAGTCGTCTTTCCTGACCTGGTGACGATAAGAGTTCCGTCGACTATCCGCCCGAGTACTAGGCCGTCGGTGACAGTCAGGAGCGGCGGTGAATCACAGATAACAATATCGAATTTTTCACTGAGCGTTTCGACGAATTCATTCAGCCTGTTCGAACTGAGCAGTTCAGAGGGGTTCGGCGGGATCGGGCCTGATGGAATGATGCTGAGATTCGGTAACGGTCCCTCTTGAATCGAGTCAAAAGCTGAGGTGCCGGCGAGGCAGGTAGACAATCCCTTTGCGTTGCTCAGTCCGAAGACCTTATGAATGCGCGGCTTTCTTAGATCTGCGTCGATTAAGAGAACGCTGTATTCCGACAGGGCAACCGCTATCGATAGGTTAATGGCGATTGTTGTCTTGCCTTCACCTGGGCCGGCACTCGTGACGAGTACCCGCTTCGGAGGTCTTACGGCGGACGAAAGAAGGAGCGCCGTCCTGATGGCCTTAAAATTTTCAGCAAAGGCCGAAGAAGGCTCTCTCATCACCATGTCCTCAACGGATTTGCCTCCCGACTTCAC
>DASPUT010000113.1 GCA_035622735.1 Thermodesulfovibrionales bacterium
GATCGTCACCGCGATAGCCGCCCTTGAGGAACGAGTGATCGACCCTGATGCGAAGGCGACCTGTAAGGGAGGGATTGTCTACGGCAGGTGGCATTTCGGCTGCTGGCAGAAGAAAGGTCACGGAACCCTCTCCCTGCACCGCGCGATCGTCGAGTCATGCGACGTATTCTTCTACGAGGCGGGGAAGAAACTCGGCATCGACCGGATCGCATCGTATGCGCGCCAACTCGGCCTTGACAGCGAAGTAGGACTGAAACTGGTCAAAGAGCGGCACGGGCTCATTCCCGATACGCAATGGAAAGAGGAGAAACGGAAACAGCCGTGGTACCTCGGCGAAACATTCAATGCTGCTATAGGACAGGGGTATGTCGCCGTGACCCCGTTCCAGATGGCAAAGGTAGTGAGTGTCGTCTCAAACGGCGGATCCGTCTATACCCCTTCAATCCTCCAACTCAAGGATGCGCCGGAACCGGTGAAGAGGTTGAGCATTAAGCCTGAAACGTTCGACGCTGTCAACAAGGGACTCTTCGGCGTCGTCAACGAGCCGGGCGGCACGGGGTGGGCCGCTCACTCCTCTCTCGTCACCGTATGCGGCAAGACAGGAACGGCACAGGTGGTAGGTCTCAAAAAAGACTCCAAATATCTTTCAGAAAGGCAGAGGGACCATGCATGGTTCGTTTCGTACGCCCCCTATGAGAAACCCGAGATCGCGCTCTCCGTTTTGGTCGAACACGGCGGTCATGGCGGAAGCGCCGCAGCTCCCATAGCAAAGCGCGCCATAGAGGCTTACATGAAGGGCAGTCGGCAGTCGGATGCTCCCGATCAGGCGCCTACAGTCGATGGGCAGACGGCAGAGGGTCAGGGGTTGAGGGGCGCTGCGGACCAGAACAAGAAAAAGGCGGAAGGCGGGATCAGTGAACGTCGATAGACGCCTTGTCAAGAACTTCGATTGGGTGACCCTGTCGCTCATCCTCATGATCTCTACAATAGGGATACTGACGATATTCAGCGCTACCCGTTCTCCCGTCGCGGCTGAGATGCCGTCCTACTATATCAGGCAGATCTACTGGCTCATAGTCAGTACGGTCGTCCTGTGCGCCTTCGTGAGTTTTGACTATACCTGGCTGAACAGATTCGCATATCCGCTCTATGGTTTTGGGCTCTGCCTCCTGCTCTCGGTACTCTTCCTCGGCAAAACGGGAATGGGCGCCCAGCGGTGGCTCAACCTCGGAATATTTTCCTTCCAGCCCTCGGAGGCATTCAAAATCATCTACATCATAATGCTCTCTCGATACCTCAGCGAAACACCGGGCAGGATCGGGCTCCTTACCCTCATCAAGAGCTTCCTGTTCCTTGTGGCGATCCCCGTCGGACTGATCATGAAACAACCCGATCTCGGCACCGCATTGATCCTCCTGATCGTCTTCCTGCTTCTCATGGTGACAAAAGGTCTCCAGAAAAAAGTGACGGTACTCGTGCTCCTTCTCGGCCTTATCTCGATACCGTTCCTCGGCAATATCTTCTGGGAAGGCCTGAAGGATTACCAGAAGAACAGGCTCGTCGTCTTCCTGGAACCGGATGTCGACCCGTCAGGGATCGGGTATCATATCACCCAATCAAAGGTGGCGATAGGGTCGGGGCAGGTCATCGGAAAAGGATACCTCAAGGGGACGCAGGGACCCTTCAGATTTCTCCCGGAGAAGCATACGGACTTTATCTTCGCGGTCTTCGCCGAAGAATGGGGCTTTGGAGGCAGCATCTTCCTTCTCTTCCTTTATCTCTCCTTCATCCTGCGGGGAATCGATACCGCACGAAAAGCGAAGGACGAATTCGGAAGGCTCTTCGCCACGGGGATTTCGTTCATGTTCACCGTCTACTTCTTTGTGAATATCGGCATGACCCTCGGCATCACTCCCGTTGTGGGGGTCCCCCTGCCTTTCATGAGCTACGGCGGGACGGCACTCCTCACAAACTTCATCGCAGCGGCGATGCTCATCAATATACGCGTACGAAGGTTCGAACTCTTCTATTAGCTTGACAGCCTCTCGAGGGGTGGTAGAATAATTTCAGGAGATATCACCGGAGGTGAACGATGAAGTGGGCGGTCCCTCTTTCACTGACTCTCGTCATGGTATCGGCCTTTCTTGCGAAGGATGTCTGCGGCGAAAAGAACGTATTCGTTGCTGTCGTTGACACCGACGGCGTCCAGAAGGTCGCGGTCCTTGCAGGCGAGTATTTCTTTGACCCTGATCACATCATCGTGACCGTGAACGTTCCTGTTGAGATATATATCCGGAAAGAAGCGGGTGCCACCCCCCATGCCTTTGTACTAAAGGCACCGGATGCCGGAATGGACATCAACGAATCCTTGAGCACGGAGCCGAAGAAGATCACGTTCAGACCGACGAAGACGGGCAACTATCCTTTCTACTGCGACAAGAAACTCCTCTTTTTCAAGAGCCATAGGGAGCGGGGAATGGAAGGCATTCTCGAAGTGCGCGACTGACGAGTCTCCCCCTCTCTTTCACGTATCCGTCATTTTGTTATACTAGGTAACCTATGATCGTTTATCTGAAACTTCTCCACGGCCTGTACAACATTCTCATCTTCTTGTTTTTTCTCTACCAAGGCTGGCTCGGGTTCATAATCAGAAGGAGAAGGCGGAAGGATATGCCCCCTGATTTCACGTCGGTCAAGAGGCATAGGAAGTCGGGGCCCCTCCTCGTCGTACTCGGGTGCCTCGGATACCTTGCCGGTCTCGTTCTCGTTCTCGCGGACTCCGGCCATATCGTGAAATATCCCCTCCATTTCACCGGGGGTTCTCTTCTGGCGATTCTCCTTGTTGGAACACACTTCACGTCGAGAAAGATAAAGGGTCCGGATTCGCCGTTCAGAAACTCCCATGCCATAATCGGCGTCATGATCCTCTCCCTCTCCCTTTCCCAGATCTTTCTTGGGGTGAGGATACTCTTTTGAGGCGTTCCCGATTCTCGGCTGAGGCGGCGGAAGGCGCGGAACCATGGCGTCCGCTATCGCTCGAGTTGCCAGGGAAAACAGTACTTTGATATAATGCATAACCAGAACGTGCGGTGATTGCAGGGGCCTGCTCGCTGCTCGCCTGGATTGTACGCGGCGAAAAAGGCGGTGTAGCTCAGATGGTTAGAGCATGCGGCTCATATCCGCAGTGTCCGGGGTTCGATTCCCTGCACCGCCACCAACCCTCTCAGCTCCTGCTGAGAAGCCTCTCTTGAGAGTCTCTGACTAATCCTCTTTTATGCCCTTCTTTTGCCACTTTTTGTCATATTTGCGGGGATATTTCGAGAGAGATCGGCCATAACGTGCCATCACCTATAAATTTTCTGAGGCTGACTAAGGGGTTTGAAATGGCATATAAATTGCGATAAATACGAATACCCGCAAATAACTGTGGCATGAGTAACCGTCGCATTTTGGAGGTTAACGCTTCGTAGAGGGACATCATGATGAGCATGACAGAAATATTGAAAAAGGAAAGAAGGTGCCATGAAAGATTTGGAGAGCGTCATGACATCGAGTTCTCATCAGGCGGTGAAACGTATCGGGGGATATCGTCCAACTTCTCTCTGAGCGGCCTCTTCGTAAAGACACCGAACCCGCTTGAACCGGAAACAATAGTCGCAATCATCCTTCATCTTCCCGACGGCACCACGACGAGAATAACGGGAAGAGTCACTCGGGTTGTGAAGGCCCCTCCCGGCAGAACCTGCAAGACATCTTCGCCTTACCGAGAACAGGAGGGAATGGCGATAGACATCATAGAAAAAGATCCGCTCTATCTCAAGTTCGTAGCCTCGTTTCGTACAAGAGTTATCGATGATTGAGAAATGAAACCATTGAATCCCGACAAGAGAAGACAAGAACGCGTCAAGAAGCGCTGCGCGATTGAATTTGTGGTGGACGGAAAAACCCACATAGGGATAACGGGTGATTTTTCTTTGAGCGGCATCTTCATACGAACGCCGAATCATTTTGCGCCGGGAACGATTCTCGATATGTCGCTTCAACTCCCGGATGGATCGGTATCGAAGATAAAAGGCACGGTCGCGAGGATCCTGAAATCATCGGATGATAGGAAATCTCTCCGGGAAGAGGGGATAGGAATCGAAATCACTGAAGAAGATCCTCACTACCGTCACTTTTGCCTATCACTCCTTGCGATCCCCGACTCCTGATTAGCCTTCCTCTCTTTTCCCAACCCATGACCCCGCACCACGTCTGAACGGAAGCGGGAATACTCGCTCAATCCGTACTTCCCTTGTTCAAGCTGAGGACTTGACCGATGGCAGGGATAAAGTCTTTCTTCCTCGAAAGAACGCGTGGCAGGATGCAGGTGCCATCCTGAACCTTCACATGGAAGGCCTTCTCGACTATCCAGGTCTCGCCCTTCACGAGGACACGCTCGTGCGACGAGCTGAGGGGGTTCGTGACGAGCAGTGCAGCGAGGTCATAGCCGTTCACGACGCGCAGACGCTCGAGTTCGGCGAGGATCTCTTCTTCCCTCAAGTCGATCTCCTGGCATTCCAGCACCATCATCTGGCTTATCCCCAGCTTCTTACCGTTTATGAGGAATTCCTTGAAGTCGGCCGCGATGAGTTCTGCTGCGGTCTTGTCTTCTGTATGGATGCTCGCGTGGAGAAGTTCTCTGCCGTAATTCTTCAGAGAGATACCCGCAAGTTCCGCCAGTCGCGCCGCTGTCTGCCGGTCACGCTCCGTGGTCGTCGAGAGTGTCAGCAGGAGCGTATCGGAGAGGATGCCGGAAAGCAGCAGTCCCGCAATCTCCGCCGGAATATTCACCTGATAGAGAAACATCATCCCCGCCACGATCGTACAGGTGCTCCCGATCGGATCGTTATAGACATAAATCGGCGCCACGGTCGAGATGTCCCCCACCCGGTGGTGATCGATTATCTCGAGGATCTCCGCATCTTCTATGTTGTCTACGGCCTGAGACAGCTCATTGTGATCCACGAGAATCGCCTTCTTCCTCACCGGCACGAGAAGGTCTGTCCTCGTGACGATGCCGATGAGTCTGTTGTCGCTATCCGCTACGACAGCGGAGCGGTATTCCGATTCGAGGATCTTCTTCTTGAGTTCAGAGATAGGCGTATAGAGCCCCACCGTCGGGTTATCGGCACTCATGATGGCCGATACCGGTTCCGACATCGTCATGAGCTGAACCGTCGGAAAGGCCGGATGCGGGGAAGAAAGGAGCAACGTGCCCGCTTCTTCAGCGGCAGAAACAACGTCGTTGCCGACAGGCATGCCGTCCACGATAATGAGCGCCGCACACCCGGAACGGATGAGGTCCAACTGAATATCCTGCTGGTCCCCGATAATGACGACGTCGCCGGGCCGAATCCTGTTCAGGATAGTGCCCTTCTGCATCGAGGCGATCCATATCCTGCCCGTGAGGTGCCCAATCTTTCTCGAATTGCTGATGACACGGCCGTCCACCGTCTTCAGAAGGATATCGAGGTCTATCGGGGCTTCCGTGAGATCTGCAAATCCGACGCTGTCCATGTAATGCCTCGCTATATCCTTCAGCCCCACGACACCGGTGAAGCGTCCGCTGTCATTCACGACCGGTACGGACCTCACCCCCTTTTCCCTCATGAGAAGTGCGAGGGCCTGCACGGATTCCCGCTCCTGAATCGAGACTGGCTTCTTCAGATCGAGATCGCTCACGGTAGCAGCCATGCTCTCTATCTCACGGGGCACAGGCACAGAAAACCTTTCGAGCACAAAGCGCGTCTCCTCATTCACCTTGCCGGCCCGCGCAGGGGTAAAGAGATAGCGTTTGTCCGTCACGTTCTTAAAATGAGCGTACCCTATCGCCGAACAGACGGAATCGGCATCGGGATTCTTGTGGCCTATTACGTAGACGATTTTTGTCTGTTCTCCGTTCATACGGAAACTAAATCATCCCCAACAGACCGAGAAAGAAGTTGACGAGGGGCATGACAAAATAGTTCGCTATCCCGGTCGCGATGAGCAGGATCACGATGAGGAACCCGAAGGGTTCGATCCTGCTGAAAGAGCTCGCCTGTCTCTGCGGCAGCAAGCCCACGAGGACCCTCCCTCCGTCGAGAGGAGGAATCGGGATCAGGTTAAATGACGCGAGCACAACGTTCACGATTACGCTCGATCTGAGCATCAGGGCCGCAGGCACCAGGCCCTTTTCCGCAACCCCTTCAGGCAAGAGAAGGGATGCCGGCATGATGACAAACTTCAGAATGATAATACTTGCTGTCGCAAGGAGAATGTTCGTAACGGGTCCGCCTGCGGCGGATATCGCCATCCCCTGCCGCGGATTCTTGAAATTCATCGGATTAATCGGAACCGGTTTCGCGTATCCAAAGACAAACTGTCCGTTCGTAAAGACAAGGAGGAGCAGCGGCATGAGGATCGTCCCGAAGGGGTCTATGTGAGCAAGGGGATTCAGCGTGAGTCTGCCGAGCATCTTTGCCGTGGGATCACCGAGCTTGTTTGCGATAAGACCGTGGGACACCTCGTGGAACGTTATCGCGATGAGAACAGGTACCGCGGAGAGTGCGACCTGCCTTATGATGGCAGGGATATCCATCTCACCGACCCAACGGCAGACCGTCTCTCTTCGATTGCCCTATTTTCTTTTGACCACACGGATTCCTCGAACTGTCCCTCACTGACCCGCCGGATAACGGCGCCACCGGCGTTTAATATTAACGATTGTCCCGTACGATGTCAAACCTACGGCAGACCTAAACGAGTGAGCCCCTTGCCACACTCGGGCTCGAAACCCTCCAGATGAGCTCGAAGTTGCAGATGAGGACAACGGGCTCCCCCGAGCCATCTGTCATAATCTTCCCGCTGTCGTCGATCGCGAGCAGGAGGTCGTTGGACCTTAAGGACGATCCATCAAATCCGCAGTTCTTCAATTTCTCCTTCACGGCATCGAGGAACCGCAGACTTTGCTGCTCATCGATGATTCCCCTGTCCGCAGCCCTCGCAAGGTCCACGGGAGTATAAAGGGCGTCACCATGTTCGGCGACCCACCGGTCAGGGCCGTTGTAGTAGCCGCGGATCGTGATGTAATTGTGATTCTCCTGGAGCACCGGATTACCCTCAGGGTCTAAGAGGTCTCTATGAGACTCATATTTTCTCAAGTCCGTCGAGGATTCAATCTTCCTGCTCCCGGTCATATAGATCGCCCTCACGTAGACCGTCGGAATTCCGAGCCGGTTCAGGCTGTGGGCAAGCGCAAATTCCTCGAAGGGACTGTTTATGCCGTATTGATGGACCTTAGGATCGCGGGAGCCCTCCTCGTTTCCGGCGGGCATTTCACCAACCCGCGAAGTCTCCCATACGAGATGTATGTTGTCTTTCGTGATCGTATAGAAAACCTCCTTCGTATCCGAAAGCTTGAGGGCCGGCGTCTTCCTCCATCGTTCAGGCAGAAAGTAATCGAACAGGTGTGCGTTCTTCCCGACAACCCAGAGACGGCCGCCCGTGCTTTCGGCATGTCCGTATACATACGGCACACCAAGGATTTCGACGTGGGACAGATGCGCCGGCAACGGCGTCGGATCGAAGCGATGCCGCTGATCGTCGAGATAGGAATATCTCCTCGAGTGCTTCACCTCTTCTTCGTGTTCAGGGGTACGGAGCAGCAATTCGTAATCAATGACCGAGTATCGGCCCTCGTTGACGAGACGATACACCGCGTCCACCTGCTGCTCCGGGGCGTGAATGCCCTCGGTCTGACCGATCTCCCGTATGACCTCCGCATCATGTTCGCTCAGGATGATATGCTCGGGCTTCATGTCCGCCATCAGGTATCCCTTCTTGTCGAGATCCCCGAGGGCCTTCATGCTGACCGTCTTCAGATGACTGATGAGGTCGTCATTATTGATATCGACATGCGCAAAGACCTCTGTGAGATTGTGCCCCCTGATCCATTCGTAGATGAGCTTGTACTGCTTCAGGATGTCGAGATCGATGCCGGGATGCTTGGCCCTGATACGGTTGATCTTCGCGCGAGACCTCCCGCTCTGCCACGACTGCATCTTTTCGGGCGGCACATAGATCGCCATCGGGAGCTGGGTCTGCATCTGCATCTCCTTCGGCCCGTAGAGGTTATCCCTCAGTTCCATGACGAGAGAAAATTCCTCCCATGGGCTGTTGAACTCGGCATC
>DASPUT010000114.1 GCA_035622735.1 Thermodesulfovibrionales bacterium
GCAAGATACTTGTCGAACGATGCATTGAGGCTGACCGGAAGGTCCTTCGCCTTCGCCGAATCGATCCATGATTGCGGTATGATGCTGTTAAACCACGGCACAACAGAGAATATCGCCTGTCCGAATGAAATCCCGAGGATAGCGAGCATTGAAGTCCCGTTTCCTTCTCCGATCTTATAGAGGGAACCGGAAGCACAACCGCCGGCAAGAACCATTCCGACTCCAAAGATTACCCCCGAGATGAGGGTATGAATGCCAAAGGGGGCCGGATGGAAGGTGCTCATGCTCGTTGCAGAAAGTGTCGCCTGGATGATGCTGAAAAACATGAGCGCCACCATAATGCCTACCGCCATCCTCGGAACACCGGCCGCAAAAAGATCCCTCGAAGCAGAAGCCATACAGAACCGTCCATACTGAAGCATCATCCCGTATGCAAAGCCGAACCAGATGTACACGAGGAGATACATGTAGTAAACGTTTACATTGTAGTACATCAGGCTTATCACGATGAGAGCACCCGTCACGATGAAAGCCCAAATCTGATTCCCTCTTTCCTTGGTGTCAGTCGTTTCCATTCCTAGATACCTCCCCTTTAAGCTTCTCCTTATCTTATCATTCGGTCTGACAGAATAGACAAGCTAGAACAGAATAGACAAGCTGCAATGGAGCACCCACTTATTCCTGACAATTTTCCCTCTTTTTTTGTGTTTTATCTTATAGAAGGTGTCTAAACCCTAATACATGGAGTTCAGAATCGTCAAATAAAAAAAATTAATCGATACGTAATAAATTCTTATTGATTTTCAGAGTGACAAGGCATAACCTCCGGCTGAATTTTTCCCTATCTTTCTTTAATCTTTGGGCGGTTCCGAAAACCACCCTCCGGCGCATAGATTGTAACGAAGGTCTTCTCAGAAAAAACGTTTTCGTCGCGCTGAAATCTTCTCACTGAGGGCGAGCCCCCGACTCTTTGCGCCACGGAATCGGGAAGAATGTCAGTCTCTCCGCCTGCGATGACAACGAGCGGGATACCCCTTTTCGGAAGATCCTTGTCCCAGACGTAATAATCCGGGCTCTTATACTCCCACGTGAAGCGCAGGGGTGAACTGTCCCTTTCTTCCCTGTCGGGGAAGAGAGACCCGCCATCACGGTACCGGATCTTTTTGTGCGTGTAGAGATCCAGGATAGGAACAAAGGCCGCGGGATTTATCATCTGTCCTTCCCGCTGCAGTGTGGCGACCTCCACGGTCTCCCCTTCCAGCGAGTCGAGAAACTCCCCCGCCATTTTCAGGTTCACCGCACTCATCTTCTCCGTAAAGGGAAGATACGCAAAGCCCGCCACGGTGATTGATGAGAAGAGGATGCAGAAGATGAGAAATCTCTTAACCTCCCTGTCCCGAATCTCTTGCAACCCGTAGGCTGCCATTAATGCGATCATCGGAAATAGCGGGAGAATATAGCGTATCCTCTTCACCTGAAACAGGATCACGAGGATCACCCCCCAGCTGATAATGAGATACCTGGGGTCTCTTCTCCTATAGGCGATCCAGGCGGAATAGAGAGCAGAAAAAGTAATGAAGGGGTGTATCTGGAAAAAGAAGGTGGAGAGGAAACTCTCCCCCCATCTTCTGAGACCCGGTCCTTGATACCGCATCAAGAGTCTGACCTGCTCAGAAAAGACATCGAATTTAAGAAGAATGACCGTCCCCGCTGAGAGTAAAGCCAGCGCTATTATCACAGCGGTTTTACCCATGCAGCTCCCGGCCGCTGCATTCTCGATGCGGGTTTGGCAAATCAGGAATATGACTACCAAGATCGAAAGCATCGGCCATGTCGAAAATTTCGAAAAAAAAGATAGGAACAGGGAAAAAGACGAGAGCACCACCATGCCTGAGCTGCCACACCATAAGGCTTCCGTAACTGCAAAAACGGAGAGAGTCAAAAAAAACATCGTCGGTATATCGACAAGCATGAGCGGTATCTGGGTAAAGACATAGGGGATTCCGAGGAGCAATAGCCCGGCAGAAAAGCCGGTCTCTTCGTTCCAGAGAATTTTCCCTATACGGTACGTGAGAATGACCGTCAGAGAGAAGAGGACCGTAGTGAATATCTGGACATAGAGTCTCGTTTCCCCAACGAATTTGAAAATAAGTCCGTACAGGAAAGGAACAAGGGGCAGATCAGTCCAGGCCGAAATGCCCCTGCCCCATTCTCTGAAAAAGTGACCGATTCCATAAACCTCAAGGGTTTTTGCCTGCGTGAAGTATCTTGCGGTGTCCACAATCACCTCGGGCTCAGACCAGAAAACGACCGAGGCAGCGAAGGAGAGAGAAAACAGGACAAGAGCGGGGCGTCGCACGCGAACCCAGACCTTCGAGAGCAGATAGGAAAGAATTATACCGAGAAGGAGAATGAGATAAATTTCGGTTACATCAACGCCATCAAAAACCCACTGCCAGGAGGTCAGCCTATTGTCATCAGCTGATCGGAAGACAAAGAGAACGGCAAAGGCCGAAAGCGTCAGCAGGGAGATCAGGACAGCGGAAGAGATCTTCTCTCGATGCGGCTCAAAAGTAATAGCGGTAATCCCCCCTTCCCCAGGAGGCTCGAACGCGCACTCCTGAAACGGCACCAGGTCTTGAAAGACAAGGGGCTCCTGTCCTGGGCGTATCTCGGCAGAATGCTAATAGCCCCCCGTCTTCGGCTTAATCGACTTAGTAGCTTTACCGTCTCTAATAATTACGGTATCGCCGACCTTGATGTCAGCGACGTCCTTCACCCTCACCTTTGTCTCTTTGCCCTTATCGTCTTTCACGGTCATCTCATACTCCACGGCTTCGATCTTCACGACCGCGCCCTGAACGGTCCCTTTCTCTTCCTTATGTGACGAAAAGCTCGTTCCCGCGACTGCCATGACGAATACCATTGCCGCACAGAATGGAGAAAATATCTTCTTTTTCATCTCCTCACCTCCTTTTCATCGAAAGACTTCGATATCCTGAGACCTCGAACCGTGGACGCATACGAGGATGACACAATCTCAACTCGACTCCTGATGCCCGTTATGCTTCACCATTCCCGAAACTGACAGGAGTCTCCCGTCTCACCGTTTCTTTAACTCCTCCACTGCGTTCTTCAATTCCTCGATAGACCTTATCGCATCGTTGGCCCGAACAAAGTCATACCAGTTCTCGCTAGCAGCAGGGTAATTTACGTTGCTGCCGTAGACGATCCAGGACTCGTCGTAATTTGCCGGATCGTTAAATCCCATCAATCGCAACACCAAATAGGTCAGAGCAGCTCGGGTCCCCGTCTGACAATAGGCGATGGTACGCCTGCTCTTATCGAGTCCGCCGAAAATTGATTCGAGATCATCCATCGTATGGATCTTCCCGCTCTCCACATCGTAGGTCTTCACATGGGACACATTCAATGTCGTATTTGGAATATACCCCCCTCTGAGTGCCCTGATATCTGCGCCATTATGTTCCTTCTCCGTTCTCGAATCGATCACATTCACATTCTTGCTTTCACCCTTTGCGACCTTCACCACTTCATCGGTCGACGCTGTCCTGTCCTTCACAACCTTCGCCTTGAACGCTGCCGGAGGCAGCTTTTTCTCGGTCTTATCGAGAGGCTTCCCGGCTTCCACCCACGCCTCTATGCCGCCGTTCAGAAAATGGACTTTGTTATGGCCGAGATACTCGAGGCACCAAAATGCAACGGAGGCACCGGTTATGAGTTTGGCGTCGGCATAGACAACGACATGCATGTCAGCACTCACGCCGGCATTGCCCAGAATCTTTTCGAGTTCTTCGGTCTTCTTTAGCCGGAAAGTAGGATCTCTAAGAACCTTGCCACAGGCTCCACCGAGGTTTATTGCGCCGGGAATATGGCCGGAGGCAAACGCATACTCATCCCGGCAGTCAATAACGACCCAGTCAGATCTTCCCATACTTTCGGCGACAACATTCACGTCCGCCAGCAGGCCCGGATTCGCATACTCTAAGCTCTCCGCAATGCCTGCGAGCGAGAGCAGGATTCCACCAACAAGAAGCAATATCATAGCCCGACCCTTTGACGTTTTCGCTGTCAAGCCTTTAAGCATTGAGACCTCCCTCTCGTTTTTTGACATTGTCGCCTGAGCAAGAACTTCCATCGGAAACCGATAAGCATCCGAGTAAGATCCTTCCTGACCTGCCTGTGACAATAATATCGTGCAACGGGGGAGAAATGCAATAAGACTCCACAGGGACCGTGAGACAGGAATATGAAAGGCAGAAGCAGCTCTTGACAGTCAGGAGGCGCCTCACGGCGCCTCCTGACTGGGAGTGGATGTTACTTCTCTACCGGAAAATTCTTTGCTGCCGCGTTTTGTATGGCCTGCTGCATCAGATGGGCGCCGAGATAATCCTTGATCCAGGCGGAATGACCAAACTGCATGGTCCGGGCGTCGTATCCGAGGACCCGTAAGGCAACGATAGGAAGGTTCTGGGTCTGACCGGTCACACACACAAGGATGACCTTCTTGTCCTTGGGGAGTTTCTTGAGATTCTCGGCCTTCAATATTTCACTGTAGGGGATATACACGGAGCCGGGTATGCGTCCGCCCTGCTGCCCGGGGGGATTCGGTCTCACATCGATGATCACAAAATCCGTCTTCTTCGCCTTCATCCAGGCATCGACATCGTCGGGCTTCACCTGCCAGTGGCCCTCCGCAGGCCCTTTCATGAGGACTTCATTGAATTTCTTCACCCATTCATCGGCCCCATAGGCCGGAAGGACCAGAACGATCGCAAGGATTGCTGCTATTCCATAACCCAAGAATCTTTTCATGAACCACTCCTCCTTTTGTACGATATTCTATCCGGAACAACTCAGTTGCCCCTTCACCGACGCCTAAAGGACGATAATCCTGTCTGCCTCGTGGATCATTGCCGCGTGATTATACTGGCTGCCGCAGACAATATCCTGGGGGATCCCCTCCTTGGAAATGTCCCAATTCTTGGCACTGTGATCGCAGAAACTCATCGAAACGCCTTGCATCTGACAGAGCGTCGAGAATGTCGGATCTCCGAGCAGCTTTGTGCCGGCGTCCATATTGAATATGGTAACTTCGTGTCCCTTGGCGAGCGCCGCCTTCGCGATCCCCACAACGTCCTGAGCATGTTTGTCAGAATTCACCAGGATACCCAGTTTCATCTTCGTTCCCTCCCGTATGAATCGTATTCGCGATCTACCACGAGATCGTCCTGTCATGGGAAGCGATAAGATCCACGATCTGGTCGTAGTTCCTGTTTTCCCGCAGATTCAGAACCGTAACCTCGTGCGATTTCTTCTGTTCTTCGATAATCTTCTTTCCCGTTGCATCGGGTTCTTCTCTGAGAAGGTAAAGAATTTTCATGACATCACCTCATCCTCGCTATCACCTAGTAGGCTACGACGCCGTCGTATTCGGGAAGTTTCCGTGCTATTTCTTCGGTCGAAAGGTATTCCATTCCCTCATTGCCTTTGTAATTCGTATAGAGTTTCATCTCCATATCTCTTATCGTTTCCAGGTTGAGTGCATTCTCCTCATTCTCTTCAACCTTCCTGTCCAGCACATAGACGTCAATCACATCGTCAAGGAGGGTTATTCCAACCGCCATCCTCAGGGCTTCACCCTGCCTGTCTCTGACGAGTACAGCAATCTTCTTCGCCATAGTTGCCTCCCATATGTAAATGTCGGTTCTTCACAAGCCGTTCAGAGTGAAGGATACGATAAAAAAGAAGCCTCGCTCCATGTCCAACCCAAGCAAGATATAAAAAAATATAATGAAAACTGTGGCAAAAAGACAATTAAAAAGCCTTATCAAATAATAAATATGGCTTATGAATAAAAGCCTTTCTCTTGGCTAAGCCGCTCTATCCCACCGGATGCCGCCAAGAGCGAGTAAAAAAACAGACGTGCCCAGGTCGGTTGTTTCATCCGACGCTCACCTGCCCACGAGAAATTTGTCGATCACGTCCTTAACTTCGTTCACTCCGATCATGTCCATGCACTCCCTGGTTCTACAGTTCTTCCTGAAACAGGGGGCGCAGGGAACGGTTGCCCTCACGATGGTGTTGGCAGCGCCATACGGGCCCGTCCTCACCGCGCTGGTAGGCCCGAAGAGTCCGAATACGTGGACACCGAGTGCGGACGCGATATGCATCGGTCCTGTATCATTGCAGACCATGAATTGAGCGCATCGGATAATCTCCATGAGTTCCCTGAGGTCCGTTTTACCGGCGACGGATACCGCCCTGCCCTTCGAAGCCGCAACCACCTCATCGGCGAGGGCCACATCGCCCCGACTGCCGATGACCACGCTTTTCATGGGCAGCATGGATGTCAGCTTTCCGAACCTCACGGCGGGCCATCGTTTCGCAGCTCCGCGAGCACCCGGCACCACAACAGCATAGCCGCGGCAGGAAAGATTCAGAAAAGGAACCGCCTGTGCCAGTGTCCCTCTCGAAGGCGGAAGAGGGAACCGCACGCGGGATATATCGCATCCGAAAAACGCGGCAACCTTCAGATACCGGTCGACTGCGTGAATATCCCTGCCCCCGGCGACCCTGTGGGTATAGAAGATGGAGCTGCCCTCCCGGGCTTCCTGAAAACCGACCCGGACCGGTGCACCTGAAGCCCGCGCTATAACGCCGCTTCTGAAGAGCCCCTGAAGGTCGACGGCACAATCGAACTTCTCGGCCCTCAGGTTCCTGAAGAGGCGCCGCAGTTCCAGGGCAGAGGTCGTCACCTTCGTTATCTTCTTCCATGCGTCCTTGTTGATAACCCATATACGCCCGATAAGGGGATGGCCTTCAAGTATGCCTTCAAAACCCTTCGCGACGACCCAGTGCAGTTCAGCTTCGGGGAACCTCTGTTTCATCGCATCGAGGAACGGCAGACTGTGGATGATATCGCCGAGGGAACTCGGTTTTATGATGAGTATCTTTGCGAGGCTGTCAGGGAAGGCAGCAGCGAGTGATGGCTTCGAAGTCCTCACGCTATGTCTCCAGCATAATATAATCGACCGCTTCTCTAAGGCTCCGGGCGGTGAAATCAGCATACTGAGATCTCTCTGCCTCTCCCGTCGTGACGAGAATGGCCTTCGCGCCGATGGCCTTCGCAAGGAGGAGGTCGCTCTCTTTGTCCCCGACGACAAAGGACTCCTTCAGAGCGATTCCGTATTTGTTCCGTGCGCGCAACGCCATTCCCGGCTCTGGTTTTCTGCAGGAGCAGTGCTCGTCAGGATGGTGAGGGCAGAAATAGAACGCATCAAATCCATACCTACCGATAAACGCCTCGTTAACTTCTCTGACGAAGTGCTCATCGACGATTCCCCGCGCAATTCCGGACTGGTTCGAAACACCGATCAGGACGAACCCCTTTTCTTTCAGCGTCGAGAGGCCGTCGACGCCTGGGAGAACGGAAAAATCATCCCAGATACGGAGATACCCCACGTCCCTGCATAACGTTCCATCTCTATCGAAGAAAACAGCTCTCCTGCGAGGCAACAGTTCGCAGATTCCATGGTAGACATCCTCTGACGAGATCGCGTACATACATCTCATATCCTCATCGCCGCAGACCCGCTCAAAACAGGGGCCGCAGGAAAGACCCGCGTTTAAAACAACGTGGCCCTCGCCTGCCGGACCGGTTAATACGGGATCGGTAGAGCCGAAGACAGCGACGAGAGGCGTTCCAACAGCATACGCTATATGCATCGGCCCCGAATCGTTCGTGACAAGGACGTCGCATTCCGATAAGAGAGAGAGGAGCTCCCTCAACGATGTGGTCCCCGCCAGATTCAGCACGGGGGAATCCCCCTCTTGATCCCTGATCAGCTTATTGATTTCCTGCGCAGTCTCGACTTCATGCTTCCCCCCAAAAACGACTACGCTTCCCCGGGTATCCTTGATAAACCAGTTGGCAACTTCGGCAAACCTGTCCGGGAACCACCGTTTCGCCGACCCGTACGCAGCTCCGGGGTTTATCCCGAGAATCGGCCCCTTGAGGGGAGACAGCGTCTTCCGCGCAGAGAGTCTTTCGTCGAGGGAGAGATAAATCCAGGGGTCCGAATAGTTTGACCGAATCCCTGCAGCTTCGAGGAGGTTCAGGTAGTACCGTATATGGTGAATCTTTCGGTCATCGTCATCGCAGGGGATCCTCTTCGTAAGGAGAATGCCTCTCCCGTCCCGGTCATATCCGATCCTTTCGGGAACTCCGGCGAGGAACGCTAGCAATGCCGCATCAAAGGCATTCTGGAAGAGGATCGCCTTCGAGAAGTCCCGCTTCCTCAACAGGTAGGAAAGCCAGAGCTTTCCGATGCCCCGATAGCGTTCTTCGTAGAGGATTATCTCATCGATACGAGGGTCCTTCTCAAAGAGGGGCGCCACAGAGGGCTTCAGCAGCATGCTGATCTCGGAATCCGGATACGCCTCCCGAAGCGACTTCACTGCGGGTACCGTCATCACCGCATCTCCGATCCAGTTTACTCCCCTGACAAGGATCTTCTCCATCGTTTCTACTCTAACACAAAGGGTGAGCGGGAGGCGCCGCAACCTGCATCATGCCCGCCCCGGAGCGGATGGTCGCAGGAAATCTATTCGTCGTAATGCATGATGATCGGACTGTATCCCTCCTCTGCCAGTCTCTTCGCAAGGTTCACGGCATCTTCTCTCACCGGGAATTTCCCGATCCGAACCCTGTAATGTGTCGCACCGCTGATCACTGTCTCCACGATGTACACGGAACCATATTTCAGATCAAGCGCCGACTTCAGGCGTCCCGCATAATCCTGCCTCTGAAAGGAGCCGACTTGAATCGTGAACGGACCGATCGATGACACGGAGCGCACTTCGTTCACATATCGCGGGTCACGTCCAAGATACTCGATGGTCACCCTCGCCGTGCCGGAACCGACTAGGCCGATCTCTTTCGCAGCGGCATAGGAGAGATCAATGTCCTTTCCCGAGGCAAAGGGTCCCCTGTCGTTCACCGTGCACTCAACCGATTTATCACCCGACACATTTGTCACCCTTATCATCGCGCCGAAGGGGAGTTCTCTGTGGGCGCAGGTCAGCGCATGCATATCGAACCGTTCCCCTGACGCAGTCGGCTTGCCATGAAACTCGGGGCCATACCACGATGCAACGGCGGTGGACGGTTCTCTATAGGTTTCGTAACGGGTAGGGCTGCAGGAGAGAACGAGAAGAAGCGCTAGAGACAGGGGACAGCAGTAGCGAAAGAAGACCAACGTCTCAGCCCTCTTCTTGCCATACCCCTTTCGCGAAGTAAGCAGGCTATGCCGAAAAAGACGATAGAACAGTACACGGGGATGGCGTCTCAGAGAATATACCTGCTGAGGTCCTCATCCTTCACGATGTCAGCAAGTTTCACCCTCACATACTCCCTGTCTATGACAAGCCTTCCGTCCGTTCTCTCGGGCGCTTCGAAAGAGATGTCCTCGAGGAGTTTCTCCAACACCGTATGGAGCCTCCTCGCACCGATATTTTCTGTCTTCTCATTCACGGCGGCGGCTATACCCGCAATCTCTTCGACGGCGTCACCGGTGAATTCAATTTCCACATCCTCCGTAGCCAATAAGGCCGTATACTGTTTCGTCAAGGCATTGTATGGCTCTCTGAGGATACGAATGAACTCATCCTTCCCGAGGGGTTCGAGCTCAACCCTGATCGGGAACCTTCCCTGAAGTTCGGGGATAAGGTCGGACGGTTTCGTCATGTGAAACGCACCTGATGCGATAAAGAGGATATGGTCGGTGCGGACCGGTCCGTGCTTTGTCGTCACGGTAGAGCCCTCGACAATCGGCAGGAGATCCCTTTGCACGCCCTCCCGAGAAACATCCGGACCATAGGAAGAACCCCGGCTCGCCACCTTGTCTATCTCGTCGATGAAGACGATTCCTGTCTGCTCGACGTTCTCGATCGCCTCCTTCTTGACCTTATCCATATCGATGAGTTTGTTTGCCTCTTCCTGAACGAGGAGTTCCAGCGCCTCGGGCACCCGCATCTTCTTTCTCTTTGCTTTCTCGGGCAGGAAATTCCCGAGCATCTCCTTGAGATTAATCTCGAGGTCTTCGAGGCCGACATTGGAGACAACGCCAAAGGGCATCGTCCTCTCTTTCACCTCTATATCGACATACCGGGAATCGAGCCTGCCGTCGAGGAGTTGTTGCCGCAGCCTCTCGCGGGTCTGACGGTATTTCTCTTTCTCTTCGTCGGTACCCGCACTTCTCACCGTACGGGGAGGAAGGAGATAATCAAGCAACCTGTCTTCCGCCAGCGTCTTCGCCTTCTCCTGAACCTTCCCCATGTGGAGGGTCTTCACCATATTAATCGAAATCTCGGCGAGGTCCCGTATCATCGACTCCACATCACGTCCGACATAACCGACCTCCGTAAACTTTGAAGCCTCGACCTTGAGAAACGGCGCATTCGCGAGGCGGGCGAGTCTCCGCGCAATCTCGGTCTTTCCGACCCCCGTCGGCCCTATCATGATGATATTCTTCGGCAACACCTCATCGCGTATGTCAGGAGAAAGCCTCTGGCGCCGCCATCTGTTCCGAAGTGCGATGGCAACGGCCTTCTTGGCCTTCTGCTGACCGATGATATACCGGTCAAGTTCTTCGACGATCCTGCTCGGAGTGAGTTGATCCATAAAAGGCATGTCTCCTTCAAAAACGGGGAGCCTCCTCCCCTTGTAAATCTCTTATCCGTGAAGCGGTCCCCTCAGGGATACCTTGTTCGAGCCCCTTCCTCCTTCTTCGCGGGAGAAGAAAAAGAATTCCCCTCTGGAAACGGGGCGAGCCTATAATTCTTCAATCGTGATGTTCCTGTTCGTATAGATACATATGGAAGCTGCAATCTCCATCGCCTTTTCTACGATTTCCCTTGCAGACAATTCCGTGTTGTCGTAAAGGGCCGATGCCGCCGCCTGGGCAAAGGGGCCGCCTGAACCGATGGCCGCAATTCCTCCCTCAGGTTCGATGACGTCTCCCGTTCCCGAGATTATGAACATATGCTCACAGTCTGAAATGATCAACAATGCCTCAAGTCTTCTCAAGACCTTGTCTGTACGCCAGTCTTTTGCGAGTTCAACGGAGGCCCTTGTGATGTTGCCTCTGTATGACTCGAGTTTGCCCTCAAATTTTTCGAAGAGGGTGAAGGCGTCGGCCGTTGCGCCCGAAAAACCCGCCACGACCCTATCGCTGAACATCCGCCGGATCTTTTTCGCATTCTGCTTGAGAACCGTGTTCCCGAAGGTCACCTGACCGTCGCCGCCGATCGCGACCTTTCCGTTCCGTCTCACACAGAGTATCGTTGTCGCATGAAACATCGTCACCTCTCTTTTTGACGCTTCCGTATTCTACACAATAGAGACTCCGCTTGTCATTACATTATAGGCTGCAAAGGCCAACGAGACAACCGAGGGCCGTTAACTGCTCAACGCAGCGATCTTCTCGCAAGAAGCACGATTGACTTTCTTCGCCCGAGTAGGCTACGTTTCAGGCAATATGAAGGCGCTCATACAGAGGGTTTCGGAGGCATCCGTGACGGTAAGCGACAAGATCATCGGACATATCGGAAGGGGCATTCTTCTCTTCGTGGGTGTGGAGAAAGGTGACGGATCAGCGGACATCGATTATCTCGTGAGAAAGGCGACAAGCCTCAGAATATTCGATGACAGAGAAGGCAGGATGAACCTTTCTCTCCGTGATATTGAGGGAAGCCTCCTCGTAATTTCCGAGTTTACGCTTTCTGCGGATTGGAGAAGAGGCAACCGTCCATCTTTCGACTGTGCGGAAATGCAGGAGAGGGCAGAAGAACTCTATGAAGCCTTCCTCCAGAAACTGAGGGAGACGGGGATACCTGTTTCGATGGGAAGATTCGGTGCTTCGATGCAGGTGAACTCAATGAATGACGGGCCGGTAACCTTTCTTCTCGATTCAAAAACGGTAAGGTGCGGTTAAGGAAGGACATGACTCTTGAGGGCCGATTATTACGGGATCCCTTTCATTCTTCTTTCTGCGCAAAGGGATGGGCCTTGTCGTAAATATCCATGAGATGGCTTACATCGAGATGCGTGTATTTCTGGGTTGTCGAAAGGGACGCGTGGCCGAGCAACTCCTGAATCACCCGCAGATCAGCACCTCCCTGGAGGAGATGGGTCGCAAAGGTATGCCTGAGAGTATGGGGACCTATCCTGCCGTCGAGCAGGACGGTCTTCGCGTATTTGACGACGATACGCCTCACACCGCGTTCCGTCAGACGCGTACTTCGCCGGTTCAGGAAGAAGGCCCTCTCCTTCCTCTTGAGGAGAACGCGCTCGATCATATAGGCCCTCACCGCGTCAAGGGCCTTTCTTCCGATGGGCGCTATCCGTTCCTTCTTTCCCTTTCCCCTGACCTTAAGGAGACCTTCCCTGACATTGAGATCGTCCTGATTCAGTCCGGCAAGTTCGCTGACCCTGAGCCCGCTTGAATAGAGAAGTTCGAGAATCGCCCTGTCCCTCGCAGGGAGAAAACCAATGCCCCCGGGTTTCTCGACGAGGGAAAACACGTCGTCCACGGTAAGAAATTTCGGAAGCAGCTGAGCCTTTTTCGGTGTCGTGACGAGCCGTGCCGGATTGACCTTCACATACCCCTCCCTATGGAGAAACCTGAATAATGACCGGATGGTCGCGAGCCTCCGGCCGGCAGTAGTCTTGCTCAGGCCCTTCGTAATCTGCCAAGCAACAAATCCTCTCACGTCGATCGCCTCAAGAGATTCTATCCCGGATTGAACATATGCAAGGAATGTCTCGAGGTCTTTCCGATAAGACCTGATCGTATGTTCCGAGGCTCCCCGTTCCGTCTCGAGGTAGCGAAGAAATTTTTCGATATGCTCGTTCATTGCCCTACCCGCTTCACGTATCCCTCCCAATCCTCACCGGCACGCTCGACAATTGCCTTCTTTTTCAGTTTCTTGTCTCTGATCCCTGCTTGTTCGGGGCCAAGGGAAGGGAAGAGTCCGAAATTTATGTTCGTCGGCTGGAACTCTCTGACCGGTGACGTTATATGTCGCATGAGAGAACCGTGAGCCGTCGTCACCGGAACTGCGACCGATTCTTTCCCCTGTATCCGCCTCGCGGCATTTATCCCCGCAACAAGGCCCATGGCTGTAGATTCCAGATAACCCTCCACGCCGGTTATCTGTCCCGCGATAAAGACCGATTCTCTCATCCGCAACGAGAGATCCTTTCCGAGGAGAAGGGGAGAATTAATAAAGGTGTTCCGGTGGAGGCTTCCCAACCTCAGAAACTCCGCACCTTCAAGCCCGGGGATGAGACTGAAGACCTCCTTCTGAGCGGGCCAGGTAAGGCGCGTCTGAAAACCGACCATATTATATGCCGTCTTTTCGTTATTCTCCGGCCTCAGCTGCACGACGGCATAGGGCTCTCTTCCCGTTTTCGGATCGGAAAGACCGACGGGCTTCATCGGGCCAAACCTCAGGGTATCCCTGCCGCGTAAGGCCATCACTTCCACCGGCATGCAGCCTTCAAAGACCTTCGAGTCCTCAAAGTCCCTGACCCCAACCTTGTCCGCATCGAGAACAGCCTTATGGAATGCCGTATATTCTTTCTCGGACATGGGGCAATTGATATAATCATCGCCCCCCTTACCGTACCTCGATGCGAAGTAGACCTTTTCCCGATCTATGCTATCGGCGCTCACGATGGGCGCAATAGCATCATAGAAGAAGAGGTAATTCTGTCCGATGAGACGCCGCAGAGCTTCAGTCATGGAAGGGGACGTCAACGGGCCGGTGGCGATAATCGCACAGGTATCCGGTATCTCTTCGATCTCCTTTCTCGCTACCGTGATACCGGGACTGGAGGATATGGCGTTCGTTATGAATCCTGAAAAAAGCTCCCTGTTCACGGCGAGGGCCGTTCCCGCCGGAACACGCGATACTTCGGCAGCCTTCATAATGAGGGAGCCGGCAGCCTGAAGTTCCCTCTTCAGAAGTCCGGGTGCGCTCAACGGTTCGGACGAACGGAACGAGTTGGAACAGACAAGCTCAGCCAGGAACGCCGTCTTGTGTGCCTCGGTGGTCCTCGCCGGTCTCATTTCGCAGAGGGTCACCTTGACGCCCCGCATGGCAGCCTGCCACGCAGCCTCGCTCCCCGCAAGCCCTCCCCCTATAATGATCAACTCCTCCATGCGATCTTATTCTATATCGCTACAACAGGTTCTTTCAAGAAACACATCATTGCATGCGTCCCGTATCTCTCCTCTGCACGTCTACAAATCGCATCCGGGCCGATCCCTATCCTATCCGGTCCGGCGCTGTTCCAAACCTTTTCGGCGTAAGGGGTATGGTATAATGCAACATGGCAAGAAAGATAGTCCTGCCGCTCATGATCATCATCTCCTCCCTCATGGTTTCCCCCGTTCTCCTTTTCTCAGATGAGGCAAAGAAAGAAGCGATGGTCATAACGATAAACGGGGCCATCAACCCGGTATCGGCAGAATACATCGGAAAGAGTGTTCAACAGGCGGCCAAGAGAAAGGCAGAGGTCCTTGTCATCGAACTTGACACGCCGGGAGGGCTCGATTCATCCATGAGAAAAACGGTGAAGGATATTGTCTCGAGCGAAGTCCCCGTAGTCGTGTTCGTGGCGCCGAGCGGTGCCCGGGCTGCATCAGCCGGGGTCTTCATCACCCTCGCGGCGCATATCGCTGCAATGGCTCCCGGTACGAATATCGGTGCTGCCCATCCGGTAACGATCGGTGAAAAAATGGATAAGACCGTCTCCGATAAGGCTACGAACGATGCAGCCGCTTACATAAGATCCCTTGCAGAGAGAAAGGCCAGAAACGCAGCATGGGCTGAAGATGCCGTGAGGAAAAGTGTATCGGCCACCGAGAATGATGCCTTGAGGGTACATGTCATAGACCTCATCGCAAAAGATATCAATTCGCTCCTCACTGAAATAGACGGAAAGGAAGTCAAGACCGTATTCGGGGTAAAGGTTCTCAAAACAAAGAATGCGGCCGTCATACGGGAAGAAATGAGTCTCAGGCTGAAGATCCTGAACCTCATAAGCGATCCCAATGTTGCTTATATCCTCATGTTACTCGGTTTTTACGGACTCTTCTTCGAACTCACTAACCCCGGTGCAGTATTCCCGGGAATCATGGGGGGGATATGTCTCATTCTCGCCTTCTATGCATTCCAGACTCTTCCGGTCAATTATGCAGGAGTCCTGCTCATCATCTTCGCCATCATCCTCTTCATCCTCGAAGTGAAGATCACTTCTCACGGGGTCCTCACCCTGGGAGGGGTGATCGCGATGACCATCGGTTCTCTCATGCTCTTTGAATCTCCCGGCCCCTTCATGCGATTGTCCTTATACCTGATACTCCCTGCGGTTATCGTCACCGCGCTCTTCTTTACCCTCATCATCGGCCTCGCCTTGAAGGCATACCGGAAAAAGCCTGTCACCGGACGGGAAGAACTTCTCGCTTCCGAAGGCGTTGCTAAGACGACTATTACAAAGGACGGAGGAATGGTGTCCGTTCATGGAGAAATCTGGTCAGCCTATTCCGATAGTCCCATCGCCAAAGATGATACAATCGTAATAGACGAGGTACGAGGATTAAAATTAAAGGTCCGTAAGAAAGGAGAATAACATGCCGGTGTTAGCACCATCTTTCATGGGTTTCCTGTTTGTCGTATTCCTTTTCCTCTATTTTCTGTCTAGTGCCATCAAGATCCTCAAGGAATATGAGAGAGGCGTTGTATTCAGGCTCGGGCGGATTATCCCGGTGAAGGGGCCCGGACTCGTCATCATCTGGCCGATCATCGACAAACTCGTAAGGGTGAGCCTCAGGACCGTCACCTTCGATGTCCCCGCCCAGGACATAATCACGAAGGACAATATCACCGTGAAGGTGAACGCGGTAGTCTATTTCAGGGTGATCGACCCTATTAAGGCGATCACGGCGGTCGAGGA
>DASPUT010000115.1 GCA_035622735.1 Thermodesulfovibrionales bacterium
CCTCGCCTCAGGGACTATGTTCGGGTCTGTGGTGTAGACGCCGTCCACGTCGGTATAGATTTCGCAGAGGTCCGCATTCAGCGCAGAAGCGATAGCAACCGCAGAAAGGTCGGAACCGCCCCTGCCGAGGGTCGTTACATCCTCTTGCTCGGTGACTCCCTGGAAACCGGCCACGACAATGATGTAGCCTTCCATGAGGGCCTTCTTCACCCGTTCTCCGGTAATCTTTTCTATCTTTGCCCTGGTATGAATCGTATCGGTGATTATCCCGACCTGGCGTCCGGTAAAGGCCATCGCCTTCTGGCCGAGTTCTTCAATCGCCATTGCCGTAAGTGCGCTCGTGACCCGCTCACCTGAGGAAAGGAGCAGGTCCATCTCTCTCTCGCGCGGATTCGTCGAGACCTGCTGGGCAAGGGTTATTAATTTGTCTGTCTCTCCGGCCATCGCAGAGACGACGACCACCACCCGATGCCCTTCCCCCGCGGTTCTCACCACGCGCGCGGCAACAGCCTTTATTCGCTCCGGATTAGCAACCGACGTGCCCCCGTATTTCTGAACGACGAGCATTAGCGCAAAACCTCCTCACGACCCGAATGTGCTCATGTTACGGCGTGTAGGCTAAATTATCATTCATGTACTATACCATGGAAAAGCCTGTAATCTCAAATAGTTCTGTGACTCGACTCATCCTTCAAACTTCCTTTACCTCTTGTCAAAGAGGGAAGGACATGAGATGATTATACTGTCGGGAGCGAGAGGCTCCGGAGAAACAAGGCGAGCAACCGCACGGGCGGAGGGAGAATGGTTACTATTGCTTTACTGCTCATCATCGTCGCATTCGTCGCGATATTTTCTGTCCAGAACGCCACCCCCGTCGCCATTACATTCCTCTTTTGGAGGTTCGAGGCGTCGCTGGCGATAGTCATATTTCTCTCGGTGCTCTGCGGTGTCCTCATAACGGTGATTGTCCTATCTTCACGCTCGATACGCCGCTCCCTGAAGAAGGAGACCAAAAGCTCCGTCGGCGCCGGAGACGTCGAAAGACGCTGAAGGGAAATGACGGTGCGTGCCTTTCCTGATTCACGGAAGAACTGATGGACATTACGATTAAGCGAATTATCGCACCCCTTATCGCTGTCCTCATCTCAGCGTCGATACTCATGGTCGTTCGGGGAGTGGCCTTCACCTTCCTCCATCGCTGGGCGGAAAGAAAAGGGCAGAAGAAGATCGAAGATATCGTCAGAACGGCCCTGAGAACCCCTTCCGTTTACTGGTGCATCGCCATCGCAATTCACAGCGGGATCGGGTTCTCTGACCTTCCGGAAAGGTATGTCTTTTATCTGAGTAAGGCTATTCATGTCCTCGTGGTCTTCTCGGTCACCGTTGCTGCCGCTAACCTCGCGGGAAAGATCTTCAGGGACTATATTCAGCAGTCGCGCCTGTCCATCCCGTCAACGGGTCTTGCCCACGGGATGGTGAAGGGCACCATACTCATTATAGGCCTCCTCATCTCCCTTTCCGTTCTCGGAATCTCGGTAACCCCCCTGATTACGGCTCTCGGCATCGGAGGGCTCGCCGTCGCTCTTGCGCTTAAGGATACGCTCGAAAACCTCTTTGCGGGAATCCATATACTCGTCGAAAAGTCGATACGGGTGGGAGACCTGATTAAGCTCGAGACGGGCCAGGAGGGGTATGTAGAGGACATCACCTGGAGGACCACATGGATACGGATGGCCCCGAACAACATGGTCATAATCCCGAACAGCAGGCTCACGCAGAGTATCGTCACAAATTTTCATCTGCCCGGAAAGCAGATGGCCCTGTCAATACCGGTGGCGGTGAGTTATGCTTCCGATCCTGAAGTAGTTGAACGGGTGCTCATGGAAGAGGTGAAACGCGCGGTCGGGGAGATACCGGGTCTGCTCGGAGACCCCGGGGCTTCAGCGATGCTCATTCCGGGTTTCGGAGAGAACTCTCTGAATTTCACCCTTACCTGTCAGGTGAGGGAATTCTCAGAGAAGGATCTCGTTCAGCACGAATTAAGAAAACGGATTATCAGGAGATTCAAGGCCGAAGGGATAGCGATACCGTTCCCGCAGCGGATGGTACACCTCAGAGGCGAACGAGAGACCGGAGAGGATGGGAGGGGTGAAGGGCATGAAAACGTATGACATAATCGTAGTCGGCGCTGGTGATGTCGGTCTGGGGATAACCTTTAAGGCATTGGCGGCAGGATTCAGAGTCGCCCTCATAGAGAAAGGGAACGTCGGCGGGACCTGTATCAATGTGGGGTGTGTGCCGTCGAAGACGTTGATCTACCCTGCCGACAGGATAATGGAGATCAGAGAAGCGGCAAAACTCGGAATTCACGCCGAGATAACCCGTATCGATTTCGGCATGATTATGCAGCGGATGAAAGACGCCGTCACCGGAGGCCGGAATTCGATCAGGGATGCGTTAAAGGATTCCGAATCCCTCGATTTCTACAACGAAGAGGGACGCTTCATTAAGGACTACACCCTCGAACTCAAGAGCGGGAAGATAAAAGGCAGGAAGATCTTCATCGCTTCGGGTGCCCGTCCCATGATCCCGCAGATCAAAGGCATCGATGCGATCGATTATCTGACGAATGAAGGCGTCCTCGAACTCGAGAGGAGACCGGAGAGCGTCTGCATTATCGGCGGCGGATATATCGGCGTCGAATACGGACATTTTTTCGCAGCGATGGGAACAGATGTGACCATAGTGCAGATGAACAGGCTGTTGATCCCTCATGAAGAGCCGGAGATAAGCGAGCTCCTGCAGAAAGAGATGTCGAGGCGTATGCGCGTTCTTACCGGCACGGAGGTGGCGGAGGTCCGGCATGACAGCGGCGGATATGCGGTTCTTCTCAGGGACGGGAAGACCGGTGGGGAAAAAGAAATCAAGGCAGAGAAGATTATGGTCGCAACCGGCAGAAGACCGAACGCCGATCTCCTGAAGGTCGAAAACACGGGGGTGGAGACGGACGAGACGGGATTCATAAAGGTCGACGATTATCTCAGGACGAGCAAGAAGAACATATGGGCGCTCGGTGATGCCATCGGAAAACAGATGTTCACCCATGCGGGCGACAAAGAGGCCGAACTTGCGTGGCATAATGCAAACTCGAAAAAGAAGGTGAGGATGGATTTTCTTGCCGTACCCCATGCTGTTTTCACCCGTCCGGAGATAGCGTCTGTCGGGTTAACGGAGGAGCAGGCGAGAAAAGATCATGACGTCATGGTCGGTAAGGCAAAGTATTCGGACACGGTGAAGGGCAGTGCCATGGGGGAAGAAGAGAGTTTCGCGAAGGCGATTGTCGAAAAGAAGAGCGGCAGGATTCTCGGCTTCCATATCATCGGCCCCGACGCCTCTATCCTTATTCAGGAGATCGTCAACGCAGTGGCAACGGGGCGTGACATGAAATCGGTCACAGAGAGCATGCATATCTTCCCGGCCCTTTCGGATCTCATAACGGAAACACTGAATAATCTGGAATAGCGTTCTAGGGAAGCGGTCCTGAGGCGGCTGAGATGAACTCAGGGCCTCTCGGGGATTAAGAAACAGCGCTGTTATACCGGATCGTGATTTTGTAGTCGATAAAAGAGTGGTCCGAGGCGGGACTATTTCCCTTGCATTCTATCTTTCCTTCTCCTGAGGGCCGGCGGCTTCTGATCATCATGTTGAGAACGTGATGTAAATCGAACCCACCATCAACGCAGTTCTTGTCGAGGCACTCCATGTTGAAGTAAGCGTGACTGTCAGGCCGGAAGGTAACCGTACGGAAGACCCGAATTGGGTTTAGTCCCTTCTGGCAGTACGTCATCTGAACTTGAATATCCGAAATCTCGGGAAAGCGTTCTGCTATACGACCGGCGTTAAGCCGTTCCTGTTTTTTCTCGAGTCTCGCGGCATTTCTTTCTTTGCTTGTCATGTTCTCTTTATGGAGAAGCCCCCTTGCATGGCAAGAGGGCTTCCGGGTGATTAGAGTTTCACTACATTGATCGCCTTAAGGCCCTTCGGGCCTTTTTCGGAATCGAAGCTGACTGCGTCACCCTCGGCAAGGGACTTAAACCCATTGCCCTGGATGGAAGAATGGTGGACGAACACGTCGGTGCCATCTTCGCTCGTGATAAAACCGAATCCCTTGGAATCGTTGAACCACTTCACTGTTCCATTAGCCATTTCCTGTACCTCCTTACGAGTAAACTAAAATCTCAGAATTGCCGTAATAAAAAAAGGCCACAAAGCTAAAAGTCTTTGTGGCCTTTGCAGCTCAAAAACTCTGAAACTCTGAAAGGAGAATACCACAAGTGGAATTATTAGTCAAGAAGAATATGTTCCGGCGAGAGGAAAACAATGTTAGGAAGACATGTTTGTTTATCCGGTTGAGGGAGAGGAACATATATCTCCCTCAACCGGATGACTTTATCGTGGTGGCTCTTCCGGCCTCTCCTGCTTCTGGCCTTTCTGCGGATTCTCCACAGGCGGAACCGGTCTTCTCTCCTCGGGCTGGATCTGTGGTGGAGGTGTCGGCCTTTTCTCCGCGGGCTGCACTTGCGGGGGTTGCTGAACGGGTTTCCTTTCCGCGGGTTGTGCCTGCGGCCTCTCACCCCTCGGCGGAGGAACTGCCTGAGGAGGTGGCTGAACGGGTTTTCTCTCCGCTGGCTGAGCCTGTGGCTTCTCGCCCCTCGGCACAACACCGCCTTCCGGGGCACTTGGTTTCGGCTGGACCTGTGTTTTCTCACTTCTCTGAGGAGCGGCCTTCGTCGGCAACGGTTTTCTTCCTGTGGGCTGGGCTTGCGGTTTCTCACCCCTCGGCACGACGCCGCCTTCCGGTGCACCCGGCCTCGCTCTTTCCGCCGGCTGAACCTGCTGGATCGCAGGTTTTCCCTTACCGGGTGACCTCGGTGCTGAAGCCGTATTAACCGGCAGCGTCTTCGGGGCTGCGCCGCGGTTCATGACGGACCGCGTGGGTTCCTTCGTCAAAGGACGCGACTGTTTCAATTCTTGCACCTGCAGATTCCGGACAGGCTGAGGGGGGAGCTTTGCCTGGGGAATAGCCTTGGCTGATGCAAAATAACTCGCCCTCGTCGGTTTTATATCGGGGGTGCCGACACTGATATTGTTTTTTACGAATATCTTCTGCTCTACGACATTCTGGTTCACCCTTACAACCTTGGGCGAAGCTGTGGCGAAAGTATTGCGGTTGACGACCGTCACCCCGTTATTAACATACACGTTCTTATAGACATTCGTGATGTTGACTTGGTTGACGTTTATATTCGTGACGTTTACGCTGTTTCGGCCGTAATAACCGCGGCCATAGTAGGTTTCTCCGGGCGCCAATGGGACCCACGCCACATAGTCCGCCGTCCTGACCCAGCCGACAAACCCCGGCCCCCAGTAAACCTCACTGGCAACGGGAGGCACCCAGCACCATCCTGTTCTCGCGACGAAGGCCCATCTGCCATAATGATACGGCGCCCATCCCCATGGGTCATACGAGACCCAGATATACTCGCCCCCCCGCCATATCCAGGTGCCCAACCGATACGGCGCCCAGTCTGCTCCGACAACAACCGTCGGGGTCCAAACATAACCATAATCGGGGACGTCGACCCACCTGCCGCCGCTGTCAAAATCATAGGAATACGCCCTGAGTTCCGCAGGAAGATAGCGGGAACTTTCGCCCCTTCTTGCGAGAAGCCTGTCGTTTCTCTTCTTGTTCCAGCTCTCCCATGAATCGGGCGGGCCCATCGGCGCAACCTCTCCGTCTGAATTCTGGCCGAGAGAGACCATCTGACCGGCGTCCACCCTCGTCTTTCCGATCTGGTTTTCGGTCTCGACATACCCCTTATATACGGCAACATCAGTGTACTGATACTGGTCGGACATATCGATTCTGAAAATAGCCTTGTCGAAAGCGCGGGTTGATGCGTCGGGGTCATCGATCTGCAAGACCACCCCGGGGGGCGCATCATAGAGAATGTAAGCGTGTCCCTGCGAGAGATAAAACTGGGAAGCGTTCCGGTCCAGCGAAAGTATCTGGAACGCCGAATTCTCGTCGAGTCGCACATACGTTCCCGTGTTTAACTGGAGTTCGACCTTGCCGCCTTGGGGAACCCATACCTGGTCTCCCTCCATGAGTGGAGCATTTACCGAAGCGGGACCCCAATCACCTGCATCCGGCGTCTTGACCTGGACGTCACCTTGGATGAAACTGATGCGTAAGTAGCCGAGATCTGCCGAAAAGAGATATGAGGGGAAGAGGAACAGTATGGCCGCAATCAGTATCGCCTTTGTTATCTTCATAGTAACCTCCTTTAACAGTCAGTTTCTTCAGTTAAAACCGAACGGCACGGAAACAAGACATGAATTCAGCTTTCCGATTCCTGTAATCCGATTCAGGAAGGATTGCCCATATGTATAGCATATAGGAGTTTTGGACTATTCAAAGTCTCTCCCCTGTGCTGCCTTCCGCGCCGCATGTTACTCAAAATCTAAAATCAGGCCTCACCTCGAAAACAGGTTGAGCAACTTCGATGCCACCCCGCGGAACAAGGAAAAAAGCAGTAGTTCTTAACCGAAAAGATACCACAATATTTTTTCACGGTGACTTCGGGTCCTTTTTTGGGGAGGTGTTTCCGCTTTTGAAGACGGAGACGTTTGTCATAGAGTCTGTTTGCCCCGGGCTGCTCGGTTTCGCCTCGAATGGGGGAGTAAAGCGGAGCTTTGGAAGCCTGACTATTCCCACGGATGATCATCGCCGGGTTCAAGGTTCCCCGCGAACTGAAAAGTCGAGTTCATGATATACTTAAAGAAAGTGTGAGGGACTGAATTTTGTTTGGCAGAGAATGTCGTCATGTCGATGCAACCCGTTTCCCGTAAGACCCCCTGGCAGTTACTTCTCGTCTTTCTTGTCCTGATTATCTTTATCACCGTTCTCGGTCTTTTCTATTACGAAAGCCAGAAGAAACAGATCAAGAAAGAAAAGCAGGATGAGCTGATGGCGATAGCCAACCTGAAGGTAAGCCAAATCGTTGAATGGCGTAAAGAACGCCTGGCAGATGCGCTCACAATCTTTGATAATTTCCTCCTGGCGCCCTACGTGGAGCGCCTGTTGCAGGATCCGAACAGGGCCGAGGAGAAACATCAGATGCTCACCTGGATGAAGTCCTTGGGGGAGGCATACCAGTATGAAGACATTCTTCTCCTCGATAGAAAAGGAAATGTTCTCCTGTCGATCTCGCAAAAGAACGGGGGGATCGAGACCGATGTCAAGGGGCTGGTCCTCGAAGCTGCAAGGACAAGGAAGATCATCTTTTCTGACCTCTATCGGAGCAAGGCTTCGAATAGGATTCATCTCAGCCTCATCGCGCCGATTCTTCGACAGGAGGAGTGCGGCCCCTCTGACATAGGCGTGGCCCTTTTACAGATAAACCCTTACGATTTTCTTTACCCCCTCATCGAGTCGTGGCCGACACCGAGTCCGACCGCCGAAACGATGCTGGTTCGCAGGGAGGGAGGAGAAG
>DASPUT010000116.1 GCA_035622735.1 Thermodesulfovibrionales bacterium
CTCTGCCAATGGAGATGATTTCCGAGATCCTCTTGAGATCAACCCCCGGATCCTTGCCCGTAAAAAAACCCCTTACACCCTTACCGAATATATCGGGAGAGACGAGGTGTTCCATATCTACCGCATCAGCTCTTTAAACGCGGCCGGTAGCTTCTCTATGATGTCCGATGCTACAAGGGAGCGTTCACCTTTTTCATCAGCTGCCCGGTCTCCCGCTAGACCGTGAAGATAGACCCCGAGGAGAGAAGCGTCTAACGGCGTCAATCCCTGTCCGAGCAGAGACGATACCATGCCTGTCAGCACATCTCCTGTCCCACCGGTAGCCATGCCGGGATTCCCTGTGGTATTGATAAAGACCCTCCCATCGGGCTCCGCGATAACAGTCGGCACACCTTTCAGCACAAGATGAACCCCGGCATCTTTCGAGAAAGAGAGGGCCGTGTTAATCCGGTCCTTCTCGATCGCTCCAAGCTGGGTTGACAACCCCCTCCCCTTCTTCGTCTTGCCCAAGAGTCTTGCCATCTCTCCCGGATGAGGCGTGAGGATGACCGGTGCGAGCACATTCTTGAGAATGCCGGTGTTTCTTATGGAATTCAGCCCGTCTGCATCAATGACGAGCGGCGCACGCGAAGTGGTTAAGACCTTCTCGAGGATATTCGCCGTCTCACCCGAGACGCCGATTCCCGGTCCTATGCAGAGGACATCTGCCTTCTCCGACAAAAACTCGAGAATGATATCCGCGGCGTCCGAAGACAGACTCCCGTCGCCCCTGTCAGGCAGGGGAAGGGTCATCTCTTCGGTCACCCTCGACTGGAAGACATGCATGAGTGACTCCGGAACTCCCAGGGTGACAAGGCCCGAGCCAGTTCTCATACATGCCCTGGCAGCCATAAATGCGGCACCTGTCTTGCCCCTCGACCCGGCAACGATGAAGACGTGGCCATAGTCTCCCTTATGTGAATATGTATGCCTCTCGGGCACCAGGGCAGAGACCTCCCTTTTTTCCAACATGTTCACGTTCAGATTCTGTGATGTGAGGAGGTCTTCAGGGAACCCTATGTTCTCGATAAAGAGTCTGCCCGTGAGCTCGGCTCCCGGGTGGAGGAGGTGGCCCCTCTTGGGCAGACCAAAGGTTACGGTTTGTGCGGCCCTGACCGCCGTTCCCATCAGCTGCCCCGTATCGGAGGAAATGCCGGACGGGATATCAACGCTCACCACCGGCGCATCCGAGTCATTGAGAAAATGTATCGCCTTTGCTGTCTTCCCCACGACATCCTTGCTTAACCCTGTTCCGAATAATGCATCAACGACGACCGCGCTATGGAGATCCCTTCCCGTCATCCCGGCCCTCATCTCGATCGGCACTCCCATCCGCTTCGCTATCCTGAATTGTGAGAGGCAATCAGGGCTCAGCTTATCTTCCTCAGAGAAGAGAAGAACCTTCACATGCCGGCCCGTATTATATAATTCGCGAGCGGCAACGATCCCGTCACCGCCGTTGTTCCCCCCGCCACAGACGACAATGACCTTTCTCCCGGAATAGAGCTCCATGACCCGTGAGGCAACGGCAGTGCCCGCCCTTTCCATGAGAACATTTCCAGAGATACCGAATTTCCTGATCGTCTTTTCGTCGATATCACGCATCTCTTCTGCCGTAACAACTTTCATAAAGGCCTCCTCCTTAGCCTCAGGGAATTGCTCACAACAGATACGGAACTGAATGCCATGGCAGCCGACGCTATCATGGGATTTAAGAGAGGCCCCCCAAAGGGATAGAGGAGACCTGCCGCAACCGGTATGCCGATCACGTTATAGAAAAACGCCCAGAAGAGGTTCTGTTTGATCGTTTTTAGGGTCATCTTGCTCAATCGTATCGCTTCAACGACACTCCTCAGGTCACCCTTTATCAGGGTTATATCCGATGCCTCAATCGCGATGTCCGTACCTGTCCCAACCGCAAGCCCGACATCAGCAGCTGCAAGGGCAGGCGCATCGTTGATACCGTCTCCCACCATGGCAACGATCTTCCCTTCATCCCTGAGTCTCCCGATGACCTCCGCCTTCTGCTCCGGGAGGACATCGGCGAAGACCCTGTCGACGCCGACAAGTCTCGCAATCGCCTCGGCAGTCTTTTCGTGGTCACCCGTCACCATCGTTACTTCGATCTTCATCTCCCTCAGCATCTTGATCGCTTCACGGGAACCTTCCTTTACGGTGTCGGCAACTGCAAAGACGGCGACGACCTCCCTGTTCACGGCGATGAAGACCGGTGTCATGGCAGCCGAGGATATCCTTTCCATCTCGGCCTTCATGGGGGATATCTCGATCGCTTCTTTTTTCAAGAGCTGCTCATTGCCGATGAATATATGCCTACTATCGACCGTAGCCCGTATACCGCCGCCCGGTATCGCCATAAACTCCTTCGGTTCTTCGAGGGATATTCCCCTTTCTTCCGCTTTTTTGACAATCGCCTTTCCGAGGGGGTGCTCGGAAACTTTTTCGGCGGATGCGGCAATCTTCAGAACCTCATCTCTTTCGATACCCTTTCTCACGACGATGCCGACAACCTCGGGCTCGCCCTTCGTTATGGTTCCCGTCTTGTCGAGGACGATGACCTCTATCTTATGGGCGAGTTCCAAGGCTTCCGCATCCCTGATGAGTATGCCTTTTTCAGCGCCCTTGCCGGTCCCGACCATAATGGCTGTCGGCGTGGCAAGACCGAGGGCGCAGGGACAGGCGATGATGAGCACGGCTATGAAATTCATGAGCGCCAGCGTGAAGGAAGGGCCCGGTCCGAAGAGGTACCAGACAACGAAGGTAACCGCCGCCAGGGATATGACGGTCGGAACAAAAACTGACGCAACTTTATCGGCCAGTCTCTGTATCGGTGCCTTGCTTCCCTGCGCTTCTTCGACGAGCCGGATGATCTGTCCCAGGGCAGTCTCCCTGCCGATTCTCGTCGCCTGCATCTTGAAACTCCCGGAGGTGTTCACAGTCCCGCCGAAGGCCTTGTCTCCCGACGATTTTTCGACGGGGAGACTTTCGCCCGTGAGCATCGACTCGTCAATCGCGGAGTATCCGTCGAGGATTTCTCCATCAACGGGTATCTTCTCTCCCGGCCTCACGACAACGACATCCCCGAGGACAACCTCGTCGATAAAGACCTCCTTCTCCCTTCCGTCCCTCTGGACGATTGCGTTCCTCGGTTGAAGCCGCATGAGTCGCTTTATCGCTTCCGAAGTCCTCCCTTTCGCCTTAGCCTCGAGAAGCCTTCCGAGGAGAATGAGCGTGATGATGCTCGCAGACGTATCGAAGTAGACGCCGGGGGAGACGCCGCCTTTCAGAAACATCCCGGGGAAGAACGTCGCAAGAAAACTATAGATATAAGCAGCAAAGGTCCCGACCGTGATGAGGGTATTCATGTTCGTAGACGCATGCTTTATCGCGGACCAGGCCGCCCTGTGGAATCGCATGCCCGCCCAGAACTGGACCGGTGTTGCGAGAAGGAAAAGAACCTTCCAGTCCGACAGGAAAGGGATGTGCGTCATGCTCCCGATCACGATGAGTGCGGTGAGGACTGCGCTTATGATAAACCGCTTCCGGATGCCATGAAACTCCCTTTCCCTGCGGACCATCTCCCTGTCCCCATAGTCCTCGGTAATCTGTTCCGCAGAGTACCCGGCGTCGTGCACAACCCTTGCGAAATCGCTGAAGCCGACGATGGTAGGGATATATTCGACCGTCGCCTTTTCAGCAGCGAGGTTCACCGTCGCCTGAAGAACACCGGAAAGCCCATTCAATGCCCTTTCGACGGCGGCGGAGCAGGCCGCGCAGGTCATGCCTCTCACCGCAAAGTCGGTTCTGCTGCTCGAGATTCCGTACCCCTCCTCCTTTATCGCCGCGATGATCCTGTTCAGGTCGATGGGTGGCTCGATCTCGAGGGTCGCCTTCTCCGAAGCAAAATTCACCGACGCACGCTTCACCTCCTGCATCTTGCCGAGGGCATTTTCGACGGCTGCAGCGCAGGAGGCGCAGGTCATCCCGGTTATCGGCAGGTCGATCTTCTCCATGAAATCATTATAGCAAAAAAATATTGCCGGGCCTTAGACGAAAGGGAGTGTCTCTTACGGCAGGTGTGACTACGTCCTATATTCGGCGTTTATCCTCACGTAGTCTTCCGTGAGATCGCAGGTGAGGACTCTTGCAGAAGAATTGCCGATATGGAGATTGATGGTAATCCTGATCTCTCTCTGTCTCAGGACATCGGCCGCTTCTCCTTCCTTTCCGGTGGCGAGGCCACGCAGGACAATCCTCACCTTGCCGAAAGAGATGTCGGTCTTCTCTTCTCTCATCGAGATGCCCGAGTGACCGAGGGCCGCCATGATCCTTCCCCAGTTCGCATCGTTACCGTAGATGGCGGTCTTTACAAGGAGGGAATTGGCGACGGAAAATGCCGCCTTTTCCGCATCTCTCGTGTTCTTCGCATTTCTCACCTCTATCTCCACCAGCTTCGTAGCGCCTTCACCATCTCTCACGATCATTCTGCTGAGAGCGGATGTCACGTCGGAGAGCGCCCGGACAAACTTCTTGAAGTCCGCCGAGCCTTTCTCCACCGTCTCATTCCGTGCCATGCCGTTTGCCATGACGAGAACAGTGTCATTGGTAGACCTGTCACCGTCAATGGTTATCTTGTTGAAGGACTCCCGAACGGCGAGGCTCAGGGCAGCGTCGAGGGCCGAACGGGCAATGCGTGCGTCCGTAAGAATGAAACAGAGCATTGTCGCCATCAGGGGAGAAATCATCCCCGCCCCCTTGCATAAGCCGGTGATCGTAACGGTCCTATCAGCAAGCTTGAGCCTTCTGCTCACGACCTTCGGAAACGTGTCGGTCGTCATGATCGCTGCGGCAACATCGTCCACTGTAGATTTCCCCAGACCCTTTGTGAGCTTGGGAATCACCGGCCGTATCCGTCCCATCGGCAGCGGGGTTCCGATAACACCAGTGGAGCAGACATAGACACCCTTCATATTGATCCCGAGAGCGCACGAGACCAGTTCGGTCATCTCCAGGGCGTCTCTCATCCCCTCTTCGCCCCTGCAGGCGTTGGCATTGCCGCTGTTCACAACAATCGCCCTACCCCTGCCGCTCCGAATCCTCTTCATGTCGAGCTTCACGGGAGCCGCCTTCACCCTGTTCGTGGTGAAATTGCCGGACATGACGGCCTCTTGCTCGGAAAAGATAAGGGCGAGGTCCTTCCTTCCCGGTTTCTTGATGGCTGCTTCAGCAGCCGAGAAGAGATAACCCTTCGGCGTCATCGCGTTCTCTTTACCCATTTGCGGATTCTCCTATGAGGAAAAAGATTAAGACTAACATACTGTAAAGTGGTCCTTTTTGCAATACTGCTCGCCTCTCCCCTAAAGCGGCCCTGCTGGGGCGTCGCATCCCGTCATCCTTATGCCATAAAGTCTCAAACTCTCTTGGTTATTCTATTGACAGCGGAAAGGCCATACTGCTATAACTATAGCACGGTGATTCAAAAGACAAAAAAGATATGGATGGATGGCGAATTTGTCGATTGGGACAAGGCGAATGTGCACGTCCTTACCCATTCGCTCCATTACGGTCTCGGGGTATTTGAAGGCATACGATGCTATAAAACGAAGAAAGGCCCAGCGATCTTCAGGCTCAAAGAGCATGTGAAGAGGCTTTTCGGCTCCGCCCGCATTTTCTTACTCGATATGCCTTTTACACTGAGGGAGATAGAACAGGCTATCGTCGAAACGGTCAGAATCAATGGGGTAAAGGAATGCTACGTACGTCCCTTGGTGTACATAGGGTACGGTGCGATGGGGCTCTATCCGAAAGAAAACCCGGTAAGGGTATCGATCGCTGTATGGCCGTGGGGCGCATACCTCGGAGAAGAGGGGATCAGCAAGGGGATCAGGATCAAGGTCTCGTCGTTCATCAGGAACCATGTCAACTCCAACATGACGAGGGGCAAGGTCTGCGGCTATTACGTCAACTCCCAACTGGCGAAGAAGGAGGCGATTGCCTGCGGCTATGATGAAGCCATTCTGCTTGACACGGAGGGCTATGTGTCGGAAGGAAGCGGAGAAAATGTGTTCATGGTAAGGAACGCAATGCTCAAGACCACACCCCTCACCTCGATCCTTGAGGGCATCACAAGGGACAGCATCATTGAGATAGCTCGCAACGAACGCATCCAGGTCATGGAAGACCGGTTTACCCGGGATGAGCTCTATATAGCGGAGGAGGCGTTCTTAACCGGCACGGCCGCGGAAGTAACGCCGATCAGGGAAATTGACGGGAGGATTGTGGGGGACGGGAAGCCGGGCAGAATCACGAAAAGATTGCAATCGCTGTTCTTTGATGTCGTCACCGGCAAGAACAAGAAGTACGAATCCTGGCTGACCTACGTTTAGATCTGGTTGCCAAGAACAAACCCTGAGCGATAGGATCCACCCTGCTTGTTTCATCGAAAAAGGAATGCCCCTTGCCTTCATTATCGGATTTCACGAGGCACTGACGAACGATCACCAGCCCGTCTTAACAGCGGCCATTACGGATCGAAACCCGACATTTGATTGTTGCAGAGTTCGAGTCGTCATCCCCACATGATAGAAACCGTGGATGCCCGATCCCATCAGTCCGAAGACCGCTGTGTTCTCTTGCCTTAATTAAGATATAATATGGGTATAACGTCAGAGCTTCTCATTATACAATCATCCGCAAAAGCACAGGAGACGGGAGGTCGAATGAAAGTGAATACCATTACATGGTTCGCAGCTTCTTTGGTGCTGATCATTGCATCGGCGACAGCAAGTGTGGCACAGAGTCCCCAGGATGCGGGATGGCCCCGTCAACGAGTCGAAAACGGGAATGTCCTTGTTACGTATCAGCCTCAGGTTGACGATTGGAAGGACTTCCGCGAGTTGGACTGGAGGATGGCCATCGAGCTCACTCCGAAAGCTGGCAAAACGGCGGTGGGTGTCGTCGAACTGCACGGCCAGACAACCGTCGACAACGAAAACAAGATGGTCTTGATCGATAATCTGAATATCAAGAAGACCTATTTCCCTTCTCTCGATCCGGCAACCTCCGCGCAGATGGAGCAATTGCTCAGGACTTTCCTGCCGCCGGCCGTTACGATCACCATGCATCAGCTGGTGGCGGCAGTCCCCAAGAAGGAGTCGGTGTCGGGCGTGCAGCTGAAGAGCGACCCGCCTGTGATCTTCGTCAGCTATAGGCCGGCAATCCTTCTCGACATAGATGGTCAGCCGGTCCGCGCGCCAATCCAGAAGACCAAACTGGAATATGTGGTCAACACTCATTGGCCGCTTCTCTTCGACACGCAGAGCTCCATGTTCTATCTCCTTGTGGGTGAGCAGTGGCTGTCGGCAGCCGCACTGGATGGCTCCTGGTCGGTCGCAGCGAAGCTGCCGAAAGATATGAAGAAGCTGCCGAAGGAGACGCAGTGGGCAGATCTTAAGAATTTTATCCCTCCGCCGTCTGCAAAGCCCGACGCGGTAGTCCCGACGGTCTTCTACAGCACGAGTCCGGCTGAGATCATACTCCTTGACGGTAAGCCGACATATGCACAAATTCCGGGGACCCAGCTCCAGTACGCCACGAACACGATGAGCTACCTTTTCCTTTATACCCCGACAAACCAATATTACTATCTGACGGCAGGCCGCTGGTTCAGCGCTTCAAGTCTGAGCGGCCCGTGGACGTTTGCCACGCCCAACCTGCCTGCTGACTTTGCTCGCATCCCGGGTAACAGTCCGGCCGCCCAGGTGCTCGCCTCCGTTCCCGGGACTGAGGAGGCCAAAGACGCCGTGCTCATGGCACAGATTCCGACAAGGGTGACCGTGAATCCGGCTGCTGCGGCGGCAGCTGCCAAGGTGACATACGACGGTGCTCCTCAGTTCGCGCTCATTCAAGGCACATCTCTCTCATACGCCACGAATACATCACAAAAGGTGATCAGAGTCGGCGACCTCTATTACCTCTGTCTTCAGGGCATCTGGTTCGTTTCCGCCAATCCGCAGGGCCCCTGGCAGACCGCCGAATCAGTTCCCCAGGTGATATACACGATCCCTCCGAGTTCACCGGTTTACAACGTCACGTATGTGACCCAAACCACGGTCCCTGATGGTTACGTGCAGGCCAGCTACACAGCCGGATACATGGGCGCGTTTGTGATGGGTGCCGCCACGGGAGCGGTCATTGCTGGAGGGACCGGCTACTATTATCCCCCTTACGTCGGTATGTACGGCGGGTATGGGTACCCGGCTTATTACCCTACACCTTACACTTATGGTGCCGCGACTTATCACAACCCGGCCACGGGGGCTTACGGCGTCTCGCAGACAGCGTACGGTCCCTATGGCTCGGCAACAAGAACAGCTTCATATAACCCTTACACCGGCACGTATGCCCGGACCGCCTCTGCTTCCACGGCCTATGGCAGTGCCGCTGTCGGGCAGGCGTATAATCCTTACACCGGAGCGTATGGTGCTACAAAGCAGGGCTCAAATGCTTACGGTTCATGGGGCAGTTCCGTAGTTTCGAAGGGCGGCCAGACAGCCTACACGCAACATTATACGACTGCTCAGGGATCGGTCGGATCGGTGCAGACTACCTCCGGCGGGAAGGCAGCTGGCGCGACTACCGCTTACGGCAACACTGCCGCGGCTAAGACCGCAAGCGGCAATATGTATGCGGGCCACGACGGGAATGTTTACAAGAACACCGGTTCGGGCTGGGAAAAATATAGCAATGGCAGCTGGAATAGCGTGCAGAAGCCCCAAGGGGCCGGGCAGGAAAAACCTTCGTCCTTCGGTCAGTCGGGAGGCAGCGAAGAGATGAAGGGGCTGCAGCAGGAAGCGGAGAACAGGCAAAGGGGAGCAGAACAGAGCCAACGCTTCCAGCAGTCGCAACATTCCGAGAGCGGCGGTGGAAGGAGCTGGGGCGGCAGAGGGGGAGGAGGAGGAGGCGGTCGTCGGTAACGAAGATTCAGCCGTACCGCTTTGCGTCGGTCCTGATTACGCCTCTGGATGAAGATTGCGTTACGCTTCGACTCGTACGGAAAGCACGGGATTCTGAAAGATCCCGCTACTATTCGTATCCCTTTTTCGTGACGGTTATGATAGCGTACGCCGGTTCGCTGTCTTCAAAACCGTTGTTTACAATAAGCTTAACCTTATAGGTCCCAACCACATCAGCACCAAAAGAAGCGTTGGGACCACTATATAAGAGAGTGGCTGAACTCTCCTTGGGTTTAGAGACCAATTCCCACTTAAAGATGAGGGAAGAGGACCTCCCTCGAGGATCATAACTGAAAGAACCATCGAGGCGAACCTTGTCCAAAGGATGGACATTGAAGTTTCCTTCGATGTTCGCAACCGGATGCTGGACGCCCTCATGAAGCACGGTTCTTATATCCTGAGCACCGAGCTGCGCAAGACCGAAAATCGCGATCACCGCCAAAATTGAACAGACCATTCCGAATCTCATTAAGGGGTATTCGTTATGTTGTTTCTTCATCGGTATTCCCTCCCTTTCTTTTTTAATCTTATCATATTCTCATTCTTAGCGGAATCGTGATTCTCGAAAAAAGAGAGAAGGGTTCAGGCTTGCGATCTTGCACGCTGAGGTTAGTTCCGGAATGGCGGGGATGGCAGAGAACCTCGAAGCTGCTTACTCGGGGCAGCACCTTGCAATTGAGTTGTTCCCGGATGGAAGGAATAGAGAAGTGCCCGCTGTCTCGTCTGACTCTTCCGGTACCGAAACCGGTCTGCCGATGGAGGATGATAGGATTGCACGGATGAAGCAAGAAAGGCCCGGAGGACGGGCCTTTCTCTTGAGTCTTGAATTATTTCTTGTGGCACTTTCCGCAGTTAGCGGCATCTTTCGATGCAAACGCCTTCGTGCCGTTGTGACACTCGCCGCAATTCTTGCCGGCGTTCATCTCTTCCATCGTTATCTTCGTGCCGCCCTTCTTCATCGGGAATATCTTCGTATGACAGTCATTGCATTTGAGGCCCTTATCGGCATGGGCCTTGCCGTCAAAAACGACCTTCCCTGCCGGGCTGTCAAACTCGACGGTCTTCCCAGGAGGAACCGCCATGGCGCTGCCGATGAACATTACAGCAACCGCCATCGTCAACAGAATTGTAAAAACCTTCATTCTCTTTCACCCCCTTTCTTCGAAAATCCGATGTCCTGATGACATCTTTAAATGAAAGAAAAAGCAAGAACCATACCATCAATTACCATACATAAAATCAGGCAGGTTTCTGTTCTCCATGCAACATGCACCGATCCTAACGAACCATTTAAGGAAACTTCTCCCTTTTTAGGAAGAAAAAACCGGTGACAAAACTATAATCGATTTCCGGAAGGGTGTCAACCCCCTCAAGGCAAAAATGGGGAATGTTCCGGATAACTCCCCATCCCTTCACAGCCCCGCCGGATCTTTCCATCGCTGATGCCTCCGCTGCCGAGCGATTTTCCCTCCTCTTGGTACTCACAAAAAGAATTTCCTCTTGACATTGTTTCCTATATATGGTATTAAAATGATGGTCATATATTATTGAACGGGAAGGAGGTGACACGAAATATGAAGAGGATTATAGCCCTGTTACTTTCATTATTGCTGATAGCAGCGTTTGCGCTTGCTGTTGGTTGCCAGAAGGCTCCGGAGAAGCCCGCAGAGGCACCGGCACCAGCTCCTGCACCGGCTCCTGCGCCAGCACCGGAGAAACCTGCAGAGGCACCGGCTCCTGCGCCAGCTCCTGCACCAGCTCCTGGCAAATAGTGTTTTAAACATTTCAGGGGTGGGAAACCACCCCTGAAGAACTTTTTTCGGAACATGCTGTATCGAAATGCTGTATTCCTTCATGAGAGTGGGTCAACCACTCTTTTGTTTTATATATGGATAAAAATGTTGAACGGAAGATTCAAGAAATTGCAGCCGCGGTAGCAGAAAACCTCGGCTTCGAGGTCGTTGACGTAAGCCTCCTCGGCAGCGGGAGGAGAGCCCTTCTCAGGATCACGATCGACAGGGAGGGCGGAGTCACCCTTGGGGATTGCGAGACATTCAGCAGGAGGTTTGAGAGTTTCATGGACGTTGAGGATCCTATATCGAGATCATATACCCTGGAAGTCTCTTCTCCGGGGCTCGACAGGCCCCTGAAATCGCTGGATGACTTTAAGAATAATATCGGGAAGCTGTTACGGGTTACTACGAAGGAAAAGATCGAGAACCAGAGTTTCTTCAGGGGGAGACTGAGGGAGGTTGCGGAAGGCATTGACGGCAGCATTGTGACCCTCGTCATAGAGGAGAAAAAGGGTGAGCCCCTGGAGATCGCTATACCATACAGCTGGGTATCGAAGGCTCAACTCGAGATAGAGGTAAAATAATATGACAAAAGAACTCTGTTTCATTATAGAGCAGATGAGCAAGGAAAAGGGGATACCGAAAGATACGCTCCTCAAGACGCTTGAGTCGGCACTGCTCTCCGCTGCACGGAAGCGGTACGGCGGCAGAACGAACGTTAATCTCAGAATCGACCCGAAAACCTGCCACATCACTGTTTTTGAGACGAAGAGGATCGTGGAAGAAGTTGCGGACAGCAATGAAGAGATATCCGTCGAAGACGCAGCGAAGGACTTCCCGGGTAAGACGGTGGGCGAGGAGGTCGAATTGCCCCTGCAGTTCCAGGACTTCGGAAGGATAGCCGCACAGTCGGCAAAACAGGTTATCTTGCAACGGGTCCGCGAGGCGGAGCGAGATGTTATCTACAAAGAATTCAAGGATAAGGTCGGCCACGTCGTCAGCGGACTCGTGACGCGCAAGGAAAAGGGCTTCTTCTACCTTAACATAGGCAAAACAGAGGCGGTGCTCCCCCAGAAGGAGACGCTCGTCGCAGAGAATTTAAAGAGAGGCGACACGGTAAGGGTTTACATAGAAGACGTGAGGATTACCCCGAAAGGGCCGGTCATCATCCTCTCGCGGACGAACCCTAAGTTCGTCATGGAACTCTTCAGGACAGAAGTGCCTGAGATAGCCGAAGGGCTTGTCGTCATAAAGAACATCGTTCGCGAGCCGGGAGAACGGACAAAGATCGCGGTCTACTCCAAGGACCCCTCCATCGACCCGGTAGGTGCATGTGTCGGCATGAAGGGGACGAGGGTTCAGTCCATTGTCCGTGAGCTGAGGGGAGAGAGGATCGATATCATCCCCTGGACGGATGATCCAAGGATACTCCTCTCGCGCGCGCTGAGCCCGGCATCGGTCGACAGGATCGGTATTAACGAGGAAGAGAAAACAGCGATGGTGATCGTGAATGACCAGCAGCTCTCTCTTGCTATCGGGAAAAAGGGTCAGAATGTGAAACTCGCGATGAAACTCACCGGATGGGATATCGACATCATCAGCGAATCGGAATACTCGAAGATGCGGATGGAAGAGACGGAGAAGACAGCCCAGGAGAGCGGACAAAAAGAAGCTCCTCAAGAAGACGAGAGCGCGGCAAAACCCGAAGATTCCCCGGAGTAACCGTTACCCCCCGCGATGGATAGGGACCCCTCGGAAATCCCGGTCCAGTATATAAAAGGCGTCGGCCCCCAGCGGGCCAAGCTCCTCAACCGGCTGAAGATCGGAACCGCCGGCGATTCCCTCTATTACCTCCCCTACCGGTACGAAGACAGAAAGAGCATAAAGAAGATCCGTGAGCTGATCTGCGGCACAAGAGAGACGGCGGCAGGCACGATCGTCTCATCGGAGATCATCCATCTTCCGAGAAGCAGATACAAGATCTTTGAGCTCGTAATTTCCGATGGAACCGGCACCTTAAAGGGAAAATGGTTCAACCAGCCTTACATGAAAAAAAATTTTGCGGTGGGCCGGGAAGTTATCCTGAGCGGTGTCGTGAGGCAGAACACATACCGGGGAGCAGGGTTCGAAATGGACAAACCCGAATACGAATTCATCGATGACGACACGGAGAACCTCATCCATACATCAAGGATTGTTCCGGTATACCGTACGACGACCGGCCTGAGCTTGAGAGTTCTCAGGTCCGTTATATTCTCTGTTTTACAGACCCTGCCGGGGCAGATCGTTGATCCCATTCCCGGAGAAATACTCGCGAGGAATGGCCTTCCCGGATTACAGGAGAGCCTTGTAGGTGCCCATTTCCCTCCGCCTGAGGCTGACATTGAGGATCTCAACAGGGGAGCGTCGGATCACCAGCGAAGACTCGCCTTCGATGAACTCTTCTGCCTCGAAATCGGTATCGCCGTCATGAGGAAGAGCGAGACGAGGGTGAAGGGTATCAGATTTGACCCCCAGGGCGGATTGGTCGGCAGGCTTCTCGAGAAACTCGCTTTCAGATTGACCACAGCGCAGGAAAGGGTCTTTGGGGAGATCCTCCGGGACATGAAGCAGCCCCATCCAATGCACAGACTGATCCAGGGAGATGTCGGCTGCGGAAAGACGATCATAGCCCTCATGGCCTTGCTCACGGCTGTTGAGTGCGGTTACCAGGGCGCGCTCATGGCACCCACGGAGATCCTTGCAGAGCAGCACTATATAAGCATGCATGCCTTGGTTGAAGACCTCGGTCTCCGCGTATCTCTCCTCACGGGAGGAAAGAAGGAAAGACCCTTAGAAGAGATAGCATCGGGAGAGATCGATCTCGTCGTCGGCACGCATGCCCTCATACAGGAAGGGGTTCGTTTTAAGAGACTCGGGTTTATCGTCATAGATGAGCAGCATCGTTTCGGTGTCATGCAAAGGGCGGCGCTCCGAAAAAAGGCCGGTAACCCCGATGTGCTCGTTATGACAGCAACCCCGATCCCAAGGACCCTCGCCATGACAGTTTATGGCGACCTCGACTATTCGGTAATCGATGAACTTCCGCCCAACAGGACACCTGTCATAACACGGCTCTTTCATTCTCATGAGAAGCGCCTCATCTATGAAACAATCGCTTCGGAAGTCAGGAAAGGACGGCAGGTATATGTCGTCTATCCGGTTATCGAGGAATCGGAGAACTCAGACCTGAAATCGGCCATCCTCGGCAAGACCGCCCTTGAGAGGATATTTCCTGATTTCAGGACTGCGCTTGTTCATGGTAAGATGAAGACTGGTGAGAGGGAAGCGGCCATGGCTTCCTTCAAGAAGCGGGAGGTCGACATCCTCGTCTCCACAACGGTGATAGAAGTGGGTGTCGACGTTCCGAATGCAACCATGATGCTCATCGTCCATGCCGAGAGGTTCGGACTCTCACAGCTCCACCAACTGAGAGGCAGGGTCGGCAGGGGGAGCCAACAATCGCACTGCTTCCTGCTGGCCTATGAACCCTGCAGCGAGGAGGCAAGGAAACGGCTCGCCATCATGGTGAGAAGCGGCGACGGCTTCCGGATAGCAGAAGAAGACCTTGCGATCAGGGGGCCGGGTGAGTTCTTCGGCACAAAGCAGTCGGGGATGCCCGACCTGAAGACCGCCGACATCATCAGGGACGTCAGGCTTCTTGAGATGGCGCGGAAAGAGGCATTCCGCCTGGTCGACGATGATCCTGAACTCAGGAAATCTCCGCTTTTAAAGAAGACCGTTGAGAGATTCTGGGAAGGGAAGGTAGCGTTATTCAAGACAGCGTAAAGGGGGATGACCGCGATGTGGAAAAAGATTAAGAGCAATCTCGATGGGGGCATCGAAAGGGTGAAATGGCTTTCATCGCTGTTGAGCGACCGGATGAAGATAGAGATCTCCGTGGTAAAGCTCCTCTATCAGTCGACGGAGATGGAGAGGAAGCGTGCAGAACTGATGAAGATCGTCGGCGAGAGGGTCTACGCGCTGAAAGACGGCCCGGACAAGATGTTGAAGGACCCTGTCATCACAGAGACGCTCAGCAGGATCGAGGCCCTCGATGCAGAGATAGAGGATGTGAAGAAGAAAGCATCGGAGATTAGCAAGGCAGAGGCATGACCGCAGCTTATATCTTAGCCTTTCTCCTCGGCTCCATAATCGGGTCATTTCTGAACGTCTGTATCTTCAGGCTGCCGAGGGATATATCGCTCGTCAAACCCTCTTCTCGCTGCCCGTCTTGTGACACGCCCATTAAGCCCTATGACAACATCCCTATCTTCAGTTTCCTGATGCTTGGAGGACGGTGCAGGTACTGCAGGGCGAAGATATCACCGCGGTATCCTCT
>DASPUT010000117.1 GCA_035622735.1 Thermodesulfovibrionales bacterium
GTGACTTGAAAGGCCATTCCCGCCACGGAACTACCACCTTTATGTCCGGTTTGAGGGCATAATAGGTGAGTTCGAACCTCACCTGGTCATTGCCCTTTCCGGTTGCCCCGTGTGAAACAGCGTCAGCCCCTTCTCTTTCGGCAATCTCTATCTGACGCTTCGCGATGAGAGGCCTCGCGATGGAGGTGCCGAGAAGATAAGAGCCTTCGTATACCGCATTCGCCCTGAGCATGGGGAATATATACTGAGATGTGAATTCCTCCCTCAGATCCTCGACATAGACCTTCGAAGCACCAGTCCTCAAGGCCTTCTCCCTCACCGCCTCGAGATCTTCGCCTTGCCCGAGGTCGGCGCAAAAAGCTATGACCTCGGCACCGTAGGTCTCCCGAAGCCAGACGATCGCAACAGAAGTATCGAGTCCTCCCGAGTATGCGAGCACGATCTTTTTCATGAGAACCTCCGTACCTGTTTACAGGATAGCGAGCCCTTCACCTTGCAAAGATAAACCTTAGCACAAAGGAAAAACAAATTTCAAAACACGATAGGTTTCACGCTCATAACCTCCGCAGAAACTTTGAGAGTACGAGGGTCGTCAGGAGACAGACCGATGAACCGATCGAGACCGCCCCGGGAGTCCCCGCACGATGAGCGATGACCCCGATGATGTAACTTCCGACCGGAGCAACCCCAAGGAAAACGAGGGCATAGACACTCATAACCCTTCCCCTCAGGCTGTCGGGCACCGAAAGCTGGATAAAGCTGTTCCCGACAGCGAGGAAGCTCACGATACCCCACCCGGTAAAGACGAGGGCCAGACGGGAAAGGGCGTAGTCCCTCGAAAGAGAAAACGCCAACAGTGAAGCGCCGAAGGTCAGCCCTGCAATGAACATGAACCGCCCTTTCTTCTCTATATCACCCCTGAATGCGATGAAGAGTGCTGCGAAGAGCGAGCCGATCCCCGATGAGCCTGCAAGAAAACCGAGCCCCCTCGGTCCGACCTTCAGAATCTCCTCTGCAAAGACCGGGAGGAAGGTGACAAAGGGGATCCCGAAGAGGCTGAGCGTCGCGACGAGAACCATGATCCTGGATATATCGCCTTCCTTCGCCACAAAACGGAGTCCTTCGGAGAGGTCGTTCACGACCGTTGCGATGCTCACCTTTGCCCTGTGGTAGGGACCGTAAGACTTCCGGAATAGTTTTTCACTTCTTTCTTCGCTTCTTCCCTTGATCATGAGAAGCGCAAGAATTGCAGCGAGAAAGCTGGCGGCGTTGATATAAAAACAGGCTGCAACCCCCACGGCTGCTATCGCAAGTCCTGCGATCACGGGACCGACGATACGGGCCCCGTTAAAAGCAGCTGAGTTCAAGGCGATGGCGTTCATGAGATGTCCCTTCTGGACCATCTCCGAGAGGAAGGACTGCCGTGCGGGCACATCGAGGGCATTCACCGTTCCGAGGAAAAAGGCGATGACCATGATCTCTCCTACCGTGATAATGTTGAACGCCGTCAATGCCCCGAGGAGAAGGGCAGGAATCATCGAGAGGGTCTGCGTCATGATCAGGAGATTCCTCTTATTAACCCTGTCCGCGACGACACCACCGATAAGGGTAAAAAGGAGAACCGGCACAGACGACGCGGCAGCAACAAGACCGAGGTACAGGGGGGATTTTGTGAGGGAATAGACAAGCCAACCCTGAGCGATGGATTGCATCCATGTGCCCGAGAACGAAATTACCTGACCGATCCAGAAGATGCGAAAGTCCCGCACATAAAGCGCCGAAAACCTTTCAGGACTCTGAAGAACTTTCCTCGGGGTCTCCATAATCTCTTATTGTACACGAGTCACGGATTGTGAATTCGGGGTTGTTTCCTATTCCCAAAGCCGGCCGGCAAGGGTTCTATAGAACCGGGACTCTATGCAAGAAAGGCCCCTTGTATCGGAGTGTCTCAGAGTTTCCTTTTGAAGGCGAAGACCACGGTAAAGTCAGGCGCGCCGGCGGTGTTGGGGTCCTCCGTCAATGAAAGCTCAAAGATGTTCTCCCCCCGTGAATATCGTCCACCGAACGAGAGCAGCACGGACAGTCTGTCTAATGAGGGAATACCCGTTTCCGGGAAAGGCGAACTCTGAAAGACGGCCTGCCCGAGGAGAGAGAAGTTCTTCCATGGTGCCGCTTCGACACAGACCCCTCCATAGAGCGAGTCTCTGAGCTTCACCCTTTCCTTCCATTTCAGATCACCCGTAAATACAACGCCCACGTTGCCGTAGAGCATGACTTTTTCGCCGAGTCTCTTATCGATGAGGACCGCTATCCCCGTATCGATGCCGCCGCTGCCGAAGCCCTTTGAGGCGCTTCCCGTCGGCAGTTCTATATCGGCCATGAGGCTCACTACAGGGTCGGCGAGGAGGAGCGCCTTCTTTGCTGTCAGCCGAATATCTCCCAAGCCGATAGTGCCGTTATCGGCCTGTATGAGGAGCTTGCCGTTCTTGCTCATCTCATAGAGAAACGTGTTGGCCGGCCTGTTGCTCCTCCCATAATCGGAGAAACCAAAGGTCCTGTGGTAGTCGGATAAAAAATGATCGAGAAACCCACTGTTGAAGCTCAGAAAGGGGACGTCGATGCCGAGTTCGAAGGAATTGACTATCTTTTTTTTGTACCGCAAGCTGAGTTCCGTTGTTTCCATGTCAAGCCCTACAGACCAGTCAGAAGAGCTTTTCACCATGTAGTCGCTGGAGTAAGAAAGGATCACGGAAAGGGAGTCCTCAGGGAGTGCTCGTTCGAGATACGGCGGATTAAGAAAGACAAAGAGGGGAAACTGATTTTTTACCTGTAACGGTCCCTCGAAGGAAGTCGCGGGAGAGGCGAGAAAGAGCAGAAAGAGAAGGGTCGACAAGTTGGCGATGCTGTTCTTCATAAACAATGGATTATACAAAAATAGCACCGCTTTGTATGCAGATGAGCGGAAAGCCGGAAGATTTTTGCTTTTCAGACTATTTTCAGATAGAATGAAATCAAATTTTCCGGGATACGGTGCATATGAGAAAGAATCAGGCCACCATCGAGGAGTTAGCAAGAAACATACGTCTCCTTATTCTCGATGTTGACGGCGTGCTCACCGACGGAAGCATCATCCTTGACGGCGGAGACAATGAGATGAAGGCCTTCCACGTGAGGGACGGGCACGGGATAAAGATGCTCGTTAAGGCAGGGGTGCAGGTCGCGATCATCACCGGGAGGTATTCGAAGGTCGTCGAAAGAAGGGCGCGTGAGTTGGGTATTACCGAGGTATTCCAGAGATGCCATGTGAAGAGCGTCGCCTTTGAGCATCTTATCGAGAAGTTCGGCGTGACGGAGAATGAGGTGGCATACGTGGGCGACGACATCGTCGACATCCCGATACTGAGAAGGGTCGGTCTCTCTGTCGCCGTACGTGACGCCGCTGATGAAGCGAAAGAGCATGCACGGATGGTCACGGACAGCTGCGGCGGCAGGGGAGCGGTACGGGAGGTAACCGACTTCCTCCTCAAGGCAAAGGGGCTCTGGACATCTCTCATGGGAGAATACCTTGAGACTTAACCTGCCGACACTCCTGACCCTCAGCAGGATTGTTCTCATCCCCTTCTTTATCATGGTCACTCCCTATCACCCCTTCCTCGGAGCTCTCATATTCGGTATTGCCTCGATTACCGATTTTCTTGACGGTTACCTCGCCAGGAAGACCGGTCAGATAACGAAGTTCGGCATCATCCTCGATCCCATCGCAGACAAGTTCCTCGTTATATCTGCCCTCATTCTCCTCGTGGACATGGCTCGGCTCTCAGCGTGGATAGCGATAATCATCATCGTAAGGGAGTTCCTCGTCACCGGTTTCAGGGCCGTCGCCCTTTCAAAGGACATCGTAATAGCCGCAGAGATGGGAGGGAAACTCAAGACAACCGCTCAGATAGCGTCGATACTCTGTCTCATCCTCGATGGAAGCGTTCTCGGCGTCGATCTCTACGGCGCGGGTGTTGTCCTCATATGGATCGCACTCGTTTTGTCCATTATTTCGGGAATCCAGTATACGGTCTCTTTCTGGAAGAGCATATGACCCTCTTCCTCCTTGCGCTCTTCTTCTTCGTGGTAGGGTCGATACCGACGGGCACCGTCATCGCAAGGCTAAAAGGGGTCGACTTGAGAAGCGTCGGCAGCGGGAATATAGGAGCAACGAACGTCTTGCGATCGATGGGCAGGGTGCCTGCGCTGCTCACGTTAATCGGCGACGTTCTCAAAGGGGTGGCTGCAATAATCGTTTCGTCCCGATTTTTTCTGAACGACCCTTTTCAGATAGGAATCGTTGGGTTGTCGGCGATTGCAGGGCATGACTTCTCTCTGTTCCTTCGCTTCAGGGGAGGGAAGGGAGTCGCAACGAGCATAGGAGTCCTCCTCGCCTATTCGCCCCTCGTCGCATTCATTACCACCGGCATCTGGCTTGTCGTCGTCGTTACTACGAGGTATTCGTCACTCGGTGCCGTCGTTTCCTTCACGGTGCTACCCGTGACCATGTATCTGCTCGACCCGGAAAGCGGCAAAGTGATTATCTCCGCAGCGATGACCGCCTTGCTTCTCCTGAAACATGTTGCTAATATACAGAGACTCTTAGCGGGCACGGAATCAAAGGTGGGAGAAAAGGTTCGATGATGAGGAGAATGGTCTTTATTGTTCTATTCCTCGTATCGGCATTCGGCCGTACGGACGGTCTCATCATCGGAGGCGCAGGGTCCTGCGCTGCCTCAGATAACCTCTACGAGACGAGACTCGATGAGGGTCTCTCCAATACAGAGCCTTACTCCTACCTCCTTATAACGAAGGCGCTCGCAGAGAGGGGAGAGAGACGTGAACTCCTTAATCTGGCCAAGAAGTATTCACCCGACCTCCCTGCCGTATACTTCGAACTCGCCGGCGAGAGTTTTTCTCCCTCTGCGAACGGGATATTCGAAAGCGTCGACTACTTCAGGCAGGGCTTAGAGGCATACGGGAGAAACTTCTGGTGGGCATTCAGTTTTGCCGGGATTTTTTCCGCGAGTCTCATGGTCTCGTTTTTCCTTTCGCTCCTCGGCGTCGTTGCGATCAGGTTCCCCGTGGAATACCGTCTCATCTCCCATGACATTCACGAGGACAGGACGAAACTCATCTTTCTTGTTGCGTTGGTTGTTCTTGCCCTCCTCGGGGTTGTCCCGTTCATTGCCGGGGTACTGTTTCTCCTGGGGCTCTATTTCAGAGGCAAGGACAAATCCCTCGTATGTGCGGCGTTCCTTGCCCTGCTCGTCTCCCCCCTCATGGTGAGAACGGCCGACATATTCCTGTCTCCTCCCTCGCCGGAGTTGAGGGCGATCGTAGCGGTGAACGAGGGAAAAGACAACCGGTACGCCCTCATGAACCTTAAGCCCACGGGAGAGTTTGCCGAGGCTTTTTCTCGCGCCCTTGCCCTCAAGAGGGAAGGCTATTACGAACAGGCCATCACCCTTTACAAGACCCTGATCGGCCGGCACGGAGACCCTCTCGTATATATTAATCTCGGCAATGCGTTTTATGCCCTGAAGGATCTTGACGCTGCAACACGCTTTTACAAGATGTCGATCGGGATCAAACCGCTTCCGGCCGCCTTCTTCAATCTCAGTCAGGTCCACCGCGACCTCTTCGATTTCAGCAAGGGGGAAGAATATTTCCTCGAGGCGGCGAAACTCGACAGCGAGGCTGCGTCCAGGTTTGCGGCCATCTCAGGCAGGAGCCCGAACCGCTCTGTCATAGACGAAACCCTGCCGATTTCCGCCATATGGGAATATGCGAAGGGGAAAGGCGGGATTTCGTCTTTACCCTTTATCCTCGGGGCGGTCATGATGACGGCATTCTATCTCTGCAACAAGAAAATAAAGGTCAGGGCCCACCAGTGTAAACGGTGCGGCGCGATATTCTGCAGCAAGTGCTCGCGGACGCTTGCATGGGGTGATATGTGTCCCCAGTGCTACAATTTCCTCATGAAGATGGAACAGATGGACTCCCGTGAGAGAATCGAGCGTTTGTTATCGACGTATCAAAATCAAACGAAGAGGAGGAGGAAGATAAAGCTTCTCTCGACCGTCATCCCCGGGGCGGGTCAGGTCTTTGCGGGCAGATTGGTGGCAGGCTTCTTCTTTCTCTGGCTGTTTTTCTTCTCGCTCTCCCTGATCACTATCAGCCGGTTTCCTTTTGCCGGGATATCCCCCTTTACCCACGGGTGGCTTATAACACTCGCGATTGTGCTCCTGTCTTTTGCATATATCTCCTCTATCTTGTATATGAGGGAGGGAATGAGAAAAGGATGGCTTTAGAAGGATCTCTCTTAGATTTTGGCCTGGCTGATATCCTGCAGCTCATCTATTTCCAGAAAAAAACCGGCGTCCTTACCTTGAGCGGCCGCGTGGACAGGGTGAGCCTCTTCTTCTCCGACGGAAATATCATTGCCGCGGAATCACGAAAGAGAACCGAAGAGAATAGACTCGGGAGAATCCTCCTCAAGAAGGGTCTCATTACCGAAGAAGACCTCGGTAACGCTCTGGAGGAGCAGAAGGCGACGGGTGTCAAAGTGGGCGATATCTTCATGAACAGGGGTCTGGTCGGGAAGGAAGATATCATGGCTACCGTCACTACCCAGATTACCGAGACGGTGGTTCAGCTCTTTTCATGGAAAGAGGGCACGTACGAATTTCAGGCACAGCCGGTTCCCATAAATAAAGACGTACCGATAACCCTCGACACACAGCATCTCCTCATGGATGGACTGCGCATCATTGATGAATGGTCCCTCATAGAGGGGAAGATAACGCTCGATACCATATTCAGGAAGGCCGGTGGAGCGGACATGCCGCTGACGCCTGACGAGGAGAATGTGCTTCGGTGCGTCGACGGCGAAAATGATGTGAGCACGATCATTGACCTGAGCGGTTTAGGCGACTTTGAGGTCTCAAAGATCCTTGTGTCCCTCCTCGAAAGAGGTATCATCGAGGCCGCAGAACCCTCTCCGCTAGCCATAGAGCCGGAAGTCCTGCCGGTTGCTGCCAAGGGCAGATCGCTCATGGACTTTCTCCCTCTGGCACTCTTTATCTTCGCCGTCCTTATCGCAATAGCGACACCGGTCTTCCGGAAAAGCGGTTCTTCCTTCGGGAACTTTCTCATGGGCGACTCGTTCAAGAGATTAGAGCAGGTCAGGGCCATTGAAGCATTGCGATTCCGGGCCGAAGAGTACAAATACAGCACCGGTTCCTATCCGACTGATTTACGGGAAATCGGCGGATCAACGGATGTCTGGGGAAGGCCCTATGTCTATGTTGCGGAGAGGGATGGCGTGACCATCATCAGTGCAGGACCCGACGGCAGGCTCGACACCGCTGATGACATTTACTGAAAGACGCTATGCAAAGGGAGCATCACGGCTTACTCAGAAAAAAGGTCAGGGCGATCCCGCATCTTCGTTCTCTATCCGGTTCCTTGTCAGCCTGATCGTTCATCATTCATGAAGAAGGCGGATGACAGAAGAGCCGTTGTGCTTCTCAGCGGAGGTATCGATTCCGCAACGACCCTCGCGATAGCCAAGGCAGAAGGGTACGGCCTCTTTGCCCTCAGCTTCGATTACCACCAGAGACACAGGAGAGAGTTGGAATCGGCGAGCATGGTCGCCTCAGCGCTCGGTGTCTTCGAGCACCTTGTAATGACCTTCGATCTGAGGGAGATCGGGGGTTCGGCCCTTACCGCCGGGATTGAAGTCCCGAAGCAGAATAAAGAGCTGAAATCCAATCGTGAGACGATACCCGTAACGTATGTCCCTGCCCGTAACACAATCTTTCTCTCCTTTGCGCTGTCATGGGCAGAGGTATTGGGCGCCGGGGATATCTTTATCGGCGCGAATGCGGTTGACTACAGCGGGTATCCCGATTGCCGTCCTGAATACCTCACGGCCTTTGAGGCTATGGCCAATCTCGCCACGAAAGTGTCCGTTGAAGGACGCCTCAGGTTTGCGATTCGTGCGCCGCTCCTTTCGATGACCAAGGGTGAGATCATACGAAAGGGAGCCGACCTGGGATTCGATTATTCTCTGACCTGGAGTTGCTATGATCCGAGGCCCGATGGGAAACCCTGCGGAAGCTGCGACAGTTGCCTCTTTCGGGCGAAGGGATTCGCAGAGGCAGGGATAAAAGACCCACTAGCATAATTTTTATTGCATAGTTGCACTGCTTCGAATTTATATTGACAATAGGCGTTGAATTTAGTATAGTTTGCCTAATGGCAATTTCACGTATATCTCGTCCTAAGAAAATCGTTAGTTCGGCCGATCCGGCTGCTCTCTGTTTTAAGATACCAGCTTCATTACGTAGGAGGTGAAACATGGAAAAGAAGAATAAAAGAATGGCGCTCATAGCATCAAAAGGGACCCTTGATATGGCCTACCCCCCTT
>DASPUT010000118.1 GCA_035622735.1 Thermodesulfovibrionales bacterium
TCTATATAATGATGATGTCAAGTAAAATATTAATTTGAATTCTTGTGATTCAAAAACCCACGTCTGCCATGCTATGTTATCTTTAAGCCATGCGGTGGCCAGCGACATAGCTGAGGCCAGAGAGATTCAGGAGAGTCTCAGGAAAAAGATAAGAATAGCCCATCTGCGAAAGACTCCCCGATTCGTTGCAGGGGTTGACGCGGCATTTACGGAGGACATGGTCATCGGTGTCGCGTGCCTTTATCAATATCCTGAGATGATTCATTTGGAGAATGCTCATGCGGTCGCGGAGATTTCGTTTCCATACGTCCCGGGTTTCCTGACGTTTCGGGAAGGGCCTGCTATTATCACCGCTCTCTCCCGGCTCACCAAAAAACCTGACCTCATCCTCGTCGACGGACAGGGGATAGCACATCCGAAGGGGATCGGTATAGCATCTCACCTCGGGGTGCTCTTGAAGATGCCGACCATAGGGTGCGCAAAATCGAGGCTTATTGGAGAATACACGGAGCCGGGAAAGAACCGCGGGGAATGGTCGCCTCTCCGCTATAACGGGAAGATCGTCGGTTCGGTATTGCGGACAAGAGATAATACAAGAGCCCTCTTTGTATCACCCGGCCATAAGATTAACATCGAGGAATGCCGTGAGATCGTCCTCAACTGCGCCACCGGTTACCGAATCCCTGAACCATTGAGAAGGGCGGATCGAATATCAAGGGCCCTGAAAAGGAAGTTCTCGGAAATGGAAAGCTTATAAGTATTGCTTATAGTTTCATCTTGACATATCGCCGAAGACCGTGTTATTACTGTAGGGTTTGTAAGGCTTTGTCCTTCATCATGACCAATGTTCCGAATCCAAGAGGAGGAACCCGTTAATGGGTCTACCGACATTCAAGGGTGGCATTCATCCTCCCGATAAGAAAGAATTAGCGAAAGACGTCCCCATCAGGGACGCAAAGGTCCCGCAGAGAGTCGTCATCCCCCTCAGCCAGCACACAGGAGCGCCTTGCAAACCGGTAGTCTCGATCAACCAGGAGGTCAAGAAGGGTGAGTTGATCGGGGAGCCCGGCGGATTCGTCTCGGCCCCTGTGCATTCGTCCGTTTCCGGGAAAGTGACGGGCATGGGAGAATTCCCCAACGCGATGGGACGGATGGTGAATTCCGTTGTCATAGAGAACAATGGCAGGGAAGAATGGACTCTCTTAAAAGACAACCCGGACTATGCTGACCTGCGGCCGGAGGAACTCAGGGAGAAGATCAAGGCTGCCGGGATCGTAGGCCTCGGCGGCGCGGCATTCCCGACGGTGGTGAAGCTTTCCCCGCCCAAGGAAAAACCGATCGATACCATCATTATAAACGGCGCGGAATGCGAGCCCTATCTCACGGCGGATTATAGGCTTATGGTCGAAAAGCCGACAGAGATCATCGAGGGACTCAGGATATTGATGAAGACCCTCGGCGTGAACAGAGGGTTCGTCGGCATCGAAGACAACAAACCCGAGGCGATCGAGAAAATGAAGGAAGCGGCAAAGAACGAACCTTCCATCGAGGTCTGCACGCTCGAGGTGAAATACCCGCAAGGCGCCGAGAAGATGCTCATAAAGGCGACAACCGGCAGAGAGGTGCCTCCGCGAGGGCTTCCGATGGATGTCAGGGTCGTCGTCCAGAATGTCGGAACAGCCCTTGCCATCTATGAGGCGGCCCGCTACGGGAAGCCCCTCATAGAGCGCGTCGTCACGGTTACCGGTGAAGGAATCACCAGACCTTCAAACCTGCTCGTACGGGTCGGGACACTCATTTCCGATGTCATTGACGAATGCGGAGGATTGAAAGGAACCGCGGGAAAGGTCGTAGCAGGCGGACCGATGATGGGTTTTGCCCTATCTACCCTTGATGTGCCGGTCACGAAGGGCACGTCCGGTATCCTCGTCATTCCCGAGGAAGGCGTTCTCCACGCCGAGGATTTCGAACCGTGTATCAGATGCGGGCGGTGTATTGATATATGTCCCATGGGCCTCATGCCGTCGATGTTGAGCGTCTTTGCGGAAAAGAGCCGCTATGAAGATGCGAAAGAGTATAACCTCTTTGACTGTTTTGAGTGCGGCTCCT
>DASPUT010000119.1 GCA_035622735.1 Thermodesulfovibrionales bacterium
AGGGAAGAATCTCAAAGGGAAACTCCTCGTGTGGGACGGTCAAAGGACAGAATTCAGGACCTTCAAGGCCCTGAAAGACCCCCACTGCCCGACTTGCGGAGAATAATCATCCACCTGTCTGCAGACAATAACGTTGCGTACCAGAAAGACGGGCTGTTTTGCCGCGAAACGGAACGGTGCCGGAGAAATTCTTCCTCTGTTTCGTCAAGATCAGTACGAACCGTTGCAAGAGGATAGCCCGACCATTTTATGCGTCTCGGGATACGCCGTGTCGAGGCAAGGCGAGCATACCGCTCGATGTCAGATCTCCAGGACCACCCGCACCATGTCTTCGTCGTCATAGGCCTGTTTGAAGTCGTATTTCCGGGACAGGGCGAGCATGCGGCTATTGTTCTTGAGGACCTCCATCCAGAGTGTCGTCAGCCCCGTCTCCTTCGCTATGTCTATGCAGTAATCCATCAGCAAGCTTCCCACCCCTTTCCCCTGCCAATTGTCGGCGACGAGAATGGACAGTTCCGCATTTTCCATGTCGGGGAGTTTGCTGATTCTCACATCGCCGATGATATCCCTGCTCCCTTCCAGCAGGGCAACAAAGGCGAGTTCGCGATCATAGTCCACCTGACAGTATCTGACGAGTTTCTCATGGGGTATGTAAGTGAGCCGCTGGCAAAACCGGTAAACAATGGTCTCTTCCGAGAGGTTCTTGAAGAACTCAAAGATGAGCGGCTCGTCTTCGCCCCGGATCGGTCGCACATGACAGACCGTCCCGTCGGGGAGCATCTTTTCGACAACGTATTTGAAGGGGTATGGGCAGATCGAGAGATGCGGGGGGCAGAGGTCGCCCGTGAGTTTGCGATGGTTGGTCAGGGGTTCCCCTTCAAGGAGAACCGCGCCGTCCAGGGCTATGCCTTGCTTATCCGTCAGGAGAAAGGGGTTGATCTCAATCTCCCTGATGTTATAAAAATCGACGACCAAATGAGAGAACCTCACCAACACCTCTTCGAGCTGTCCCAGGGCCTGCTGATATGCCGGGAGCCCCTGAAGATACTTGTATATCTTCGTCTCCTCCATCATCCGTCGAGCCAGGGTCTGATTAAGGGGCGGAAGTCCGATCGCGTGGTCCTTAATCGCGTCGAGAAATTCACCTCCCGTTCCGAAGACGATGACAGCACCGAAACTGGGATCCTTCTTTGCACCGATGACGAGCTCGTACCCCTTTCTAATCACCATCGGCTGAATGACCACGCCCGCCTCAGGATCTCCGGCCCGAGAGGCCACTACTTTCAGTGACCTGTAAGCCTCCCTCACCGCTTGCTCATTCAGGAGGTTAAGCGCGACCCCTCCCCTTTCGAGCTTGTGAAAGACCTTTTCGGAATCGATCTTCAGAACGACCGGATACCCATTTTCTCGCGATATCCGGACAGCATTTTCTTCATCCTCGACCCTTACTGTGTCGACCATAGGGATGCCGTATATCCCGAAGATCTCCCTCACCTTGTCGAGGCGGAGAATACTCCTTCCCTCCTCCGGCGCCTTCCTGATAATCTCCCTCGCCTTCCCTATATGGGGGACAAAGTCCGTGAGGATCGCCTCCGGAGTCTCGTGCAAAAGCCTGAGGTTGAAGTCATAGCGGTACATATACAGGAAGCTCTTGACGGCCTGCTCAGGGGTGACAAAGGTGGGTATCTCGTTGTTGCTGAAGAACTCACGCGCCCGGACCACCTGTTCATCGCCCAACCATGTCGTAAAAAGCGGTATATGAGGCGCTGACTTTGCCGCCTTTGTCACTTCAGCGGCGATGTCCTTCGGATCGAAGCAGGGGAAGGGAACATAGACCACGAGAATGCCGTCGACCCCTTTGTCCTTCACACAGATATTCACCGCTTGCCCGAAGTCTTCGGGCGGGGCGTCTGTCAGGAGGCAGACAGGGTTGTTGACCCTGCTCCTGAGGGACAAGTGCTTCTCGATTTCATCCCGTGTCTCCGCTTGGAGCGCCGCCAGTTCCCCCTCCATGAGAACGAGGGCATCGACCGCCATGGAGGCAGGTCCCAGGGAGTTCGTGATGATCGCCAGCCGCTTTCCCTTCGGCCTGTTCTGTTTCGCGAGCGTCTCGGTCATATAGAAGAGATCGAGCATCTCGTATACGCGCACGGCTCCGGCCCTCCTGAGGGCCGCCTC
>DASPUT010000120.1 GCA_035622735.1 Thermodesulfovibrionales bacterium
CCCAGTCGCTCATCTTCTTGAGGGGCGGCACCGCAAAGCGCGACATCTGTTTTGGATTGATTAAGTCACCCGATGCGGTCGGGTCGGCGATGCTGAGCGCCTCCATCCCTTCGTTCACGAGAGGCTCGTAAAGCTTAATGAGGAGGTCGGCGCAGAAATCTACCATCTTTTCGACGAAGGCCGGCTTCTTGAAGGTATACTTCATGAAGGCTTCTTCACCGACGAATCTCGCGGCGAGCGTGAAGGGACCCCAGCAGGTCATCGTGACGAGATACTTCTTCCCGATCTTCTCCCTGACCCTGTTTGTCGCATCCAGCACGGTCTTGATAACAGGTTCCTTGAACAGGTCGTTCATGTCGAGCTTTGCGATGTCTTCTTCACCGTGAACAAAGTGATCGGTGATATCGGGCGCCCCGATCTCGCGGTATTTCTCGCCGACGCCGTACTTCCTGCCGAGCGCTATCGCATGGAAGTTGTTATAGCCGGAGCCGACGTAGACGACGTCACTCCTGATCTTTTCCGCCTCAACAACGCACATGTCCGTCATCTTTTCCGCATTAAGCGCCAGTGCTTCAAAGGTCGTGCCGTAATCCTTGATAGACCACATGCCTCCTCCGAAGACTGTCACCGGCACTCTCTCTGCCTTGCCTCCTGCAAAGGCCTTCAGAATACTCTCCCTCGGGGTCATTGCCATGTTCTTCCTCCTTGATTTTGCGAAATATTACTGATGCGGTTCATAGAATGAAAGACCTGTCTGAATTCCTCAAGGTCAACGGGCGCTTTCACGCTCAGGGCGCCTTCCGCGCAAGGGTGGCCGCCGATAACAAGCACAGGCACGTCGGGAAGGATCGTTCTGAGGATGCCTACGATTTCCTCTGCGGAGAGGCCAAAAGATTCGGAATCGATGATAACGGTCGAGTAGCCCTTTCCCAACGCCCTCTGAATGACAGAAGATCGCTGTTCGACGACTTCTATGCTATACCCTTCATCCCTCAATATTCCGTAGAAGCTCTTCATGAGGAGCGGGTTATGGGTACAGAGGAGGATTTTATTCACGGGTAGACAATAGCAAACCATGTGCCAGGAATGAAAATCTGAGAAACCGCATGGTTGGCTCTTCTTCCGATTCAGAAAAAGTATACGAAGACGATCCGCTGTAGAAAAATACCCCACAGGTTGGGGAAACTTTACCCAGATTGTTTCCGAAGAAATCGGCTGCCCAGGGCGTCGAGTATTTCGCCTACCGAATCTGCCCTATTCATCGTGTAAAAGTGAAGATACCTGACGCCGCCATCGAGAAGGTCCTCACACTGCCGTACGGCGTATTCCACGCCCAGTTTCCGCATCTCCTCGGGCTTATCGAGGAGAGGTTCCATCTTCTTCTTGATATCCTGTGGTATCGTCGCATTGCAGAAATCGGCAAACTCTTCGATCTTCCTGCAGTCTGTGATCGGCATGATGCCCGGCAGGATCGGTATCGTTATCCCCTCTTTTGCGGCCCGATCGAGAAAATCATAATAGTATCGGTTATCAAAAAACATCTGGGTGATCGCGAAGTCGGCTCCTTCATCGATCTTCGCCTTCGTATATTCCATATCTTTCTCGATGCTCGGCGATTCCTGGTGCCCCTCGGGGTAGACCGCGACTGCTATCGAGAAATACTTGCACCTCTTGATGAACGCGACGAGGTCACGAGCGAAGCGAAACTCACCTTTGGCCGGATCGAAGTCGGCAACGTCCCGGGGAGGGTCACCGCGCATGGCCAGGATGTTGTCGATGCCTGAAGCCATGTAGTCTTTGAGGAGGGCGTCTATCGATGATGTGGTGGCCCCGATGCAGGTGAGGTGAGACATTACCGTGAGGTCCGTCTCTTCCTTTATCCACTTGAGGGTGGTGCCCGTTCTGTCCCTCGTGCTTCCGCCAGACCCGTAGGTGACGGATACGTAGAGCGGGTCATACCGCTTCAGCGCATTCACGACGTTCATGAAAGGGCGTCTCGATTCGACGCTCTTCGGCGGGAAGAATTCGAAGGAGACTCTTTTCTCGTCCCCCTTGAACTTATCACTGATCCGCATGCCCTTCAGCCCTTCGTAACGGCAATCTCGCCAGTCATCTTCACCGGTCGCAAGAGACTGTCAACAACAGGGCAATGGGCGATTACCCTCTCTGCGAGGTCCCGCACCTTTGCTTCATCATCAGGTGACTCTATCGTGAAAGTATAGCGCAGGTCCTGAAAGCCCGGGGTCACCGACTCGTCGACCATGAAGAGCCCCCTCAGGTCAAGAGTGCCTTCGACGTTCGCTGAGAGGGCATTTATGGTGAGTCCCTCGTGTACCGCAAACTCATAGAATGCTGCCTCGATGCAGGCGGCCACAGCAGCGAGCAGCAGCTCTATAGGGTTCGGTGCGAGATTGGTGCCGCCGGCTGCCTCTCCGTAATCGGACTTGACAAGATGCTCGCGCACGACCGTTTCCGTATAAAGCCCCTGGATGTGTTTTGAAGAGACCTTCGGCTTGTAGATCGCACATTCAGGCTTCTTTTTGAAGAAGTCGACCCTCCTCGCCACAACCTCCTTCAGATCCCTTTCTTTCTCACTTTTCATCTCTTCTCTCCTTCCTCAATTGATGATACCTATACTAACAAAAAGGGCCCCGTTTAAGAATAGAGGGTATTTTCAATCGGTTCCATTTTGCTTTTAGAGGAGAAATGAAATATTATACAGAAGGATGAAAACAACGATCGTATGCGGTTTGTTAGGGGCCGGGAAGACAACCTTCATCCGGCGTTATGTGAGGACCGTGACGGGCAAGACGGTCGTCCTCGTCAACGACTTCGGCAAGACGGGGATCGATGGAGAGATATTTTCCGTCGACGGCATCGAATCGATAGAACTGCCGAGCGGGTGTGTCTGCTGCACGCTCAAGTTCGATCTTATCACGACGATAGAAAAAATCAGAGATACCCTCTCGCCCGAGAATCTCCTCGTCGAGCCGAGCGGCGTGGCCTCTCCTTCCGGAGTCCTCGAAGTGTTCGGCAACCTCAACGTCGGCCCTGTTACCGTGGTCGGACTCGTTGATGCCACAGAGTTCCTGGAACTCTACGAGTCCCAGATGTACGGAGCCTTCTTCGAAGATCAGATCGTCAACTCCGACATCCTGCTCGTGAACAAAGTCGATATTGCTGACGAAGAGAAGATATCGGGAACCATCAGCCTTGTCGAAGGTATGAATCCCGGGGCGATAATCGTCCGTACCGTCAATGCCGTTCTTGACTACCCTCTCCCCGCGGTAACGGGAAATCGTCGACCCGCGATTGTGCGGAATCCCCATTTCGCGTTTGATACCTTTTCCCTGATGCTGGAGGGGGAAGGGCCCTGCCCATTCTATGAAGATTTTTTCGAGGATATGGCCAGGGGAATGTACGGAAATATCGTGAGGGCAAAGGCCCTTGTCCAGACGGCAGAAGGGCCTTTCAGATTCGACCTTTCCCTTGGAAGGGTGGACCATATCCCCTTCGGGAGTACCGTCAGCGAGAGTCGCCTCGTGATTATCGGAAGTGACTTGAGAAAAGAGGGCATCGCGGAGAGACTAGCCCCCCTTTTCCGTTCCCGGCAGCAGGTGCTATAGTCTGTTCTTGAAGGGGATGTCGATGCCGTATCTCTTCAGCTTCAGATAGAGGGTCTTTCTGTCGATGCCGAGTACCTGGCTCGCCTTTGACTGATTGCCGTTCGTTTCCCTGACGACCCTGAGGATATACTCTTTTTCCATCTCTTCCAGTGAAGGGTGAAGACTTCTCTCTTCCGCCGCCGCAGCAGCCGGAATGGCGAGGTCTTCCTTCCCTATCTCTCTGTTGTCGCAGAGAATGACCGCCCTCTCAAGAACGTTTTCGAGTTCCCTTACGTTTCCGGGCCAGTCATACTTATGAAGCATGAGAAGGGCCTCCTCCTTAATGTTGGCAATCGGCTTGAATAATTTCCTGCTGTATTTCTTCATGAAGTATTTCGCGAGTTCGGCGATGTCCTCTCTGCGCTCCCGGAGCGGTGGGATCGCTATCGTGATGACATTCAACCGGTAATAGAGGTCTTCCCTGAATGCACCGGCCCTCATGATCCCGTTCATATCCTTGTTCGTCGCTGCAATTACCCTCACATCGACCTTGAGCGTCTTGTTGCCGCCGACCCTTCTGAACTCCCCGGAATCGAGGAAGCGGAGAAGTTTCGCCTGAAGGCCGAGCGGCATCTCTGCTATTTCATCAAGGAAGAGGGTTCCCTTGTCGGCGACCTCCACGATGCCGTACTTTGTCTGGTATGCGCTCGTGAAGGCGCCTTTCTCGTGTCCGAACAATTCCGATTCGATGAGGGACTCAGAAAGGGTCGCGCAGTTGAGGGCGATAAAGGGATAACGGTTTCTCTTGCTGTAATGCCAGATGGTATTCGCGATGAGCTCTTTTCCCGTGCCGCTCTCACCTTGAATCAGCACTGCGGAATCAGTCGGCGCAATCTTCTTGATGAGCGAGAGGATGTTTCTGAGGTGAGAACTGCTCGCAATGAATTCAAAGGGTGATTCCTGCCTGATCAGTTCCTGCTGGAGCAGGTGATTTTTCATCATGAGCTGGCCGTATTCATAGGCCCTGTTGATGATGATCACGAGTTCATCGAGTTTGTAGGGTTTCGTGAGGTAGTCGTATGCCCCGTGTTTCATCGCTTCGACCGCCGTCTCTACCGTTGCCTTGCCCGTCAGTACGATAATGACAGGAGATGCGGGGTCCTGTTTCAGTTTCTTCATGAGTGAAATGCCGTCAACGCCGGGCATGATGATATCGAGGAGAACGAGATCATAGACGTCACTCGAAAGCAGCCGGAGCGCCGTTTCCGCGTCCGGTGCCACTTCGACGAAAAAGCCCTTTCTCGACAGCTCTTTCTTGAGGAGCCTCCTGAAGGGCTCCTCATCGTCAATAACGAGAAGTCTGGTCATCGGAACGGTCAGGTCCTGCAGGTAGCTTTATGATGAAACGTGTTCCCCTGCCGACTTCGCTTTCCACATCGATGGTACCGCCATGCTCTTCGGCAATCTTGTGACAGATCGAGAGCCCGAGACCGGTACCTTCTCCGACGGCTTTCGTCGTGAAAAAAGGATCGAAAATCTTATCAAGGGCATCGCCGGGAATCCCGATGCCGGTATCGCTGATGGATATGGTGACCGTATCAATCTCCGTCTTTACGCCCCGGCTCTCGTCGGTGCAGGTCTCGATGACGATGCTCCCTCCTTCGGGCGTGAAATACATCGAGTTTATGATGATATTCATGAAGAGCTGCCTCAGACTCCCCGGGTCTGCCGCGATCTTCGGAAGATCCCTGTTCAGCCTGAGTTCCAGGTTGTGTTTCAGACGCGCCGCCTTATGGTTGACGAGGAGAATCACTTCCTTGATGAGTTCGTTGACGTCGAGCCTGCGGAAGGTCCCCCCGTGCGGTCTTGCGAATTCGAGAAGACTGCGAAGAATCTCTTTACACCGGAACATCTCGCTGTGGATCGTATCGAGATATTCGGGAAAATCTTCAAACTCTTCCACGGCGAGGAGCCTTTTCTCTTTCGCCCTATCGAGAAGCGCCTCAGAATAGCCGGCAATGATGCCGAGGGGATTGTTTATCTCATGGGCGATGCCGGCAACAAGGGTACCGAGAGAGGCGAGTTTGTCGGCGCGTATGAGCTGCTGTTCAAGCCGTTTGCGCGATGTGACGTCCTTCAGATAATGAACGACAGCATAGAGCTGCCCGTCGTTGTCCATGAGGGGATAGGCCCAGAAGTGAAAGATGTTTCCGCCTGCCCCTTTGACCTCCTGGAAGGAGGGTCTCTTCGTCGAAACCGTCTTTCGGCAGAGGCATTCGGAAGGATGTATCCCAATCCTGCTCAGGACTTCCCTGCACTGTTTTCCTGCGACCTGAAATGCGAGAAGCCCCGCCTTCATGAAAAGCGTCTTATTCGCCCGGATGATGCGCTGTCTGTCGTCCTCGATCCATACCATATCGGTGATGGCATCGAAGGTCTTCTCCCACTCCTTCTTCTCCCTCGATATCTCTTCAAAGAGGAAGGCGTTCTCAAGCGCGATCGAGATATGCTTCGCAACGGGAAGCAGTATCTGGAGGTCTTTTTCGGAATACTTCCGCGGTTCCGTGCTGTCGAGGTTGAAGACCCCCATTATCTTGTCCTGAAAGAGGGGGATACTGATCGTCGACCTGATGCCTTCGCGGAGGAGTTTCTCGTCAAGGGGGAAGCGTATCTCGGATGCCAGGTCCTCGTTAATGAGGGGCAGGTTATTCTCTATTACCCAGCCGGCACTTGTCGTTTCGAGGGGGGCCTTGACGCCTTTCTTCAGGATCGTCTTCATATCCGTATCCAGGGCAAGGATAATAAGGTTCTTCGCCTTTTCGTTATAGAGGAGAAGGCTTGCCCTGTCATACACGATGAGTTTCCGCAGCTCGGAAACCATGATCCTGAATACGGTCCCGATACTGAGGCTCGAATTAATGATGCCGCTGACCTCATTGATGAGTTCGACCTGTCTCATCTTGTCGCGCAGCTGAGCGATCAGTTTTGAATTCTCGATGGCGACGCCGAGTTCACTGGCTATTATCTTAAGAAGTTGAATGTCGAGAGAGGTAAAAGAAGTTCTCTCGCCAGACCCGAGACCGAGAACCCCGAGCATGGTCCCCTTCGAGGTTATCGGGACACCGGCCATGCTCTCTATCGTGGGGTCCCTATAGAGAACCCTTGGGTCTTCAGAGGCCTTCTTCACGAGGAGCCTCCTGCCTGAAGCAAAGACCTTCCCGCTGAAACACTCGCCGGGTTTCAGGCGACTCACATCCCGAAGAAGGGCTTTTGAGAGTCCGCGGTGGGCAGCGAGACGGAGTTCCCCGGCCTCGTCATCCATGAGATAGACCCATCCCTTATCGACCCCCATCCGGGACAGCAGCATCTGAATGGTTTCCTCCAGGATCATGCCGATGTCGGTGTGCCTCGTGAGAATCTTTGAAAAGGTATTAAAGATAGAAAGCTCTTTCGACCTCTGCGAGGCCCGCTGCTGGAGCTTCTTTTGCGTTGATATGTCGTGCATGATGACGACCTTCCTGTCCTTTCCGTTATAGGGGACGACGGAAACACGGGCAAAGAAGAATTCGCCGTTCTTCTTTTTGCAGAGTGACTCAAAATGCGTTCCCCCCGTCGTCTCCTTCTGAAGGTGTTCATGCGGACCAAAATCGAGAAGAGTCGGAATCTCCGGGCGCAGGTCATTGCCGAGGGATATGAGTTCCCCAATGTTCCTGCCTATAATGTTATCGGGAGAGTAAAGGAAGACCGTACGAGCGGTAGCGTTGAGTGAAACAATTTTCGCGGTCGCATCGAGAATGAAGGCAGGCGTGGCCAGGGAGTCAAAAACGTCTAAAATTATATCGGTTTTATTATCGATGAGCACAGCCATGATACTTCAATTACTATATCACACCTAGTGCGTATTAGGCCGCCGTGTATCGGTGTAACCCTGTTCTGAGGGCGCAACGGTGCCGGGGAATCCTTTCAACGAGTCAGGGGACCTGCTATTGACACGACGGGAGATTTGTTTTAGATTAAGCAAAGCTGATCACGGGGCATTTCGGCGTCGCCGACATGCCTCTCTTGTTTGGTCGAAATATCGTTAGAAAATGAGAAACGCGGAGTGAGGTCTGCCATGCACAAGAAACGGATGAAAGGTTTTGCATTAGCGGTGTTAGCTGCTTTCCTATTCTTCTTCATGTCGGGGGTATCTGGCCATGGGGCGTCTTTCTGGGATACGCTCCCGCCGTCAGACACCCTCAAGGTTGTTCCCTTGACGAATGAGACTGTCGTGAAGCTCGTCGAGATGCTGAAACCCGCTGTCGTGAATATCAGTGTGACCCAGACGGTCAAGTCGGAGGGCGCACCGCAGGGATTCCATTCCCCTTTCGGAGATGACGAGTTCTGGAAGAGATTTTTCGGCAATCAGGAACCGCGGGAATTTAAGAGAAAGGGGCTCGGCTCGGGGTTTATTATCGGTAAAGAGGGGTATATCGTGACGAACAATCACGTTGTCCAGAAGGCGAACGATATCACAGTAATTCTTTCCAATAAGAAACAGTACCCTGCCAAGGTCATCGGTTCTGACCCCAAGACCGACATCGCCCTCATCAAGATCGAAACGGAAGATCCTCTCACGGCTGTTCCACTCGGAGATTCCGACAAATTGAAAGAAGGAGAGGCGGTCATTGCGATAGGCAACCCCTTCGGTCTCTCGGAGACGGTGACCGCAGGCATAGTCAGCGCAAAGGGCAGGGTCATCGGAGCAGGTCCCTATGACGATTTTATCCAGACAGACGCCTCCATCAACCCGGGAAACAGCGGCGGACCTCTCCTGAATTTCCACGGGGAGGTAATCGGTATCAATACGGCTATCATCGCGTCCGGTCAAGGAATCGGTTTTGCCGTCCCGATTAATATGGCGAAGGAGATACTCCTTCAATTGAGGGACAGGGGCAAGGTTACCCGGGGGTGGTTGGGCGTCTCGATTCAGGAAGTCACCCCGGATATCGCGAAGTCCTTTGGTCTGAAGGAAACAACTGGAGCCCTTGTCTCTGATATTGTTCCCGATAGTCCTGCGGAAAAGGCCGGGTTCAAGAGAGGAGACGTCATTCTCGAAATGAACGGAAGGCCGGTCAGAGACTACCATGACCTGCCGCGCATGGTCGCTGTCATGAGCCCGGATGAAAAAGTGACGTTCAAGGTGCTCAGGAACGGTAAAGAGGAGACGATAACAGCGGTCATCGGCGAAATGAAAGAGGGAGAGGGCGGCCAGCCCGGCCGGGACGTACTGAAACAGATGGGCATGTCCCTGCAGCCGGTCACCCCAGAAATAGCGAAGGAATTAGGGATGAAGAAGACTGAAGGGATCGTCATTACGAACGTCGAACCGAACAGTACGGCGGTAGAAGCCGGAATCCAGAGGGGGGATGTCATCCTCGAGGTGAACCGCCAGACGGTAAATACCCTGAAGGATTTTGATGACGCCGTACAAAAGGCAGGAAAGGCGATCCTCTTCCTCCTCTACAGAAGCGGTGCCACTTTTTATGTAAGCCTCCAGATCGCCGACCAGAAATAGCGTACCAGAAGGCGATACGTGATATTCTCTTCAATGGGGGACGTCGGAGAAGACCTTCGACGTCCTCCATTTGCTTTCTCAGGCCTTCTCGCATTTCTTTCGGTAAGGCGAATGGTCGGAATTGTGGCCCGTTATGTATCGTCTCCTCTGTCCGCTCATCCGATATCCGTTTACCATGGATTGAGATGTCAAGGGTCATCCTAAAGAATGCGTCTTACGAGTACGAAATTCTGAGGTCGAGGATTTTTGAGATCCTAGACGGCCTCGGGGATGAGAGGATAGGGAAGGGCGGGACTGTCCTCATCAAACCAAACCTGCTCGCCCCTGCTCCGCCCGATAAGGCGATGCTCACGCATCCCCTCGTTATTAGGGCTACTGTTGAATACGTGCTCGAGAAGGGCGCCAAGGCGCGGATTTCGGATAGTCCGGCCATCGGCTCTTTCGAAAAGGTATTGAGAGAGAGCGGAATCAGGGAGACCCTGAGGGGCCTAGAAGTGGAATACCGGGAATTCAGACTCTCAGAAACTGTCGCTATCGGTGCGCCCTTCAAAAGCATAGAGATTGCGCGGGACGCCCTGAGAGCCGATACCCTCATAAATCTCCCGAAACTCAAGACGCACACCCAGATGCTCCTTACCCTTGGGGTAAAGAACCTCTTCGGCTGCATCGTGGGCTTCAGGAAGCCAGAATGGCATTTCAGAACAGGAGTCGATCGAGAGATGTTTGCGAAGCTGCTCGTTCAGATCAATGACATTCTAAGACCCCCTATTACCATTCTCGACGGCATAGTTGCCATGGAGGGCCAGGGACCGGGAAGGGGCGGAACGCCGACGGATTTAGGAGTTCTCATCGGCAGCGATAGCGCCGTTTCTCTGGATATTACGGTCTGTGAAATGCTCCGCATCGATCCTGACAGATTGCCGACGAATAAGGCCGCTCGGGAGATGGGGCTGGCTGACGACAGAATCGAGAGGGAGGGAGACCTCCCGGAGGTCAGGGGATTCAAACTGCCCGAGATAACTCCGCTCGTTTTCGGCCCCCGGAGGCTGCACGGCATCATGAGGAGACATCTCGTTCAGAGACCGGTGTCCGATAAGGCACTCTGCAGGCTATGCGGGGAGTGTTGGAAATACTGTCCGGCCGAAGCGATAACGTCCGATCGAAAGAAGCTCAGATTTGATTATGAGAAATGCATCCGATGCTATTGCTGTATAGAGGTCTGCCCCCATGCCGCCCTCAGAGCGGTCGAGACGCTGCCGGGAAAAATAGTAAGAAAGATGGTGAAGCGGTAAAGGGTTACACCTCGACCAATTTTCGTTCGTGGGTGAAGAAAAGGTAAGCCCGCGTCCGAAGGTTGAAGAGGTTTTCTACCGCCTGCCGGTAGATATTCATCTGGAACGAGTAATGCTCTCGCAACCCCGGTATTTCCGCATCCTTGACGGGATAGGTCTTATAATCGTAGAGAAGTGCGGCCGCACCTCTGATAATAACCCGGTCGATCCGGCCCCGGTAGATCGTGTCGTCTCTTTCGAGAATAAAGGGCAGCTCCGCGAAGGATTGGTCCCGCGGGAGGATGATCTCCCTGAGATAGCCCGAGACATCAAGTTTCCGGATATCGGAAAGGATGATCTCCTTCATGGCACCAAGCGCTCCATCCGACATCGTCTCGCTTCTCAGGATGTCGAGTATCTTGGTCTCTACACTGCCCATATCGACTGCTCCTTTTGAGATGCCCTCAAAGAGCCGGTGGAAGGAACGGCCGAGAATGACCCAGTCTTCGCCGTGTTTCCGTCTCACGGAATCGACCTCCTCAGTGACATCGAGCCAGAGAGAAGAAGGCTTATAGTCCAGGGGGTTAATGAAGACCGTTTCACGCTCTATCGATGATTCGGGCGCGACGCCGTGAGGGCTACGATATACTGACGGTGAAGGCGACATCGCAAGGTCTTTGGCGGTAACCCTGGTTATTGTAAAAAGCTCGGTCTTCGGATCCCTCTCGTCCGGAGCGAGATGAAAGGCATCCGCCAGGTAGGAGAGCTTTCCGGAGAATCTTTCCTTCCTGACGACCCCTGACATGCAGAGGTAGTCCATCGCCCGCGTGGCCGCGACATAGAAGAGCCTCTTTTCCTCCTCGAGAGTCTTCTCCCGCTCTTTCCGGAAGAGGGGTAATGTCTTTCGTATCTCGGAATCATCCTCGTATCCGATAACGATCCTGTCCCCGTCCTCGTCCATGACGATGGAATTGCCGACCCGGGCCTTGTTTTCCTCGTCGAGACAGGGAAGAAATACCATGGGGAACTGGAGACCCTTCGATGCGTGTATGGTCATGAGTCGCACCGCGTTCATCCCTTCCGTAGTGACATTTGCCTTCGGTTCATCAGCACGTGTTGAAGCCCTCATGATCTTTTCTCTGATCTCGAGGCCTGTGAACCCCTTCGATTCAAACTCTTCAATGAGACTGATGAATTTCTTCACGTTCCGGTATCGCTGCTTTTCATGGAAACATCCCCAAACCCCGGAATCGGCGAGGATCTCTTCGAGAACCATTGCATAGGGGATCTCCCGAGCTTTTTTGAGCCACCGGTTCAGCGAACCGAATATCTCCCGGAGTCTTTCTTCCCCTGCGTCCGGCCCTTCATTCCAGAGGCTTGTCTGAAGGGGGACTTCCGATCCGCCCTTTCGCGATCGTGAATCAAGAGCGGCATAGACTCTGCTGAGCGGGAGATTGCCCGGGACCGTATCCTTTATGAGTTCGACGAGTGAGCCGTAATCCACTCCGAAGAGAGGAGACCTGAGGACATTGAAGAGACTGTAATCGTCGGCCGAATCGATGAGGAAGAAGAGCAGGTCCTTGAGAATCGCTATCTCCGGTGTGTTGTAGAAGCCTATACCCTTCACAACGACAAAGGGGATATCCGCGCGTCGCAATGCGTCCTCGAAGGACGTCAGATGGGTCCGGGATCTCAGGAGAACAGCCATATCGCCGTAGCCACAGGCCCTCTGCAGGCTGCCGTCAAAAATCCTGTATCTCCCCTGTA
>DASPUT010000121.1 GCA_035622735.1 Thermodesulfovibrionales bacterium
CTACACCTACACCTACACCTACACCTACGCCAACACCGACACCGACTCCTACACCTACACCTACACCGACGCCAACTCCAACACCGATTCCGGGTCAGACGATGTCATGCCCTACGGACGAACAGAGTTTCTCCTATAATCAAACCGGATTCCCGGTGGCGAATACTGACCCTGCAGGAGAGCAGCCTATAGGTGTCACCGTTGCGGGCCATCACGTTGATATCAAGGTCGTGGTCGGGCCTATCTCGTGCCCTGTGGATGTTCTCTTTGCGGCATACGCGTCAGCGATCGACCCTGAGGATGTCTATTTCCTCGATTCTGAGTATAGCCTGAGGCCGCGCTCGATGTCGGTCGTCGAGGATGCAGAAGCTGGAAGGACGTCGTCAGATTCCGGGGAGAGGGAAGGTGAAAGGACCGGACGTTCAAGCCGGTTCAGAAACCTCGTCTTCTGGAAGAACGGTGTTACGCAGGTGAACGAAGATCTCCAGGCAGATCTCCCATCGGGGATCTACGTACTTTCTCTTGTCGTGAGACCGTCGGGCGGGGATGATGACAACTCTTACCGCTGGACAACACACTTTATCGTTCCTTAGTTCTCTGGGAAGATAAAGAACAAATTTCGGCTGTCCCGCCTCTTCCGCGGGGCAGCCGATTTTTTTTGCTTCGCCCTGTAATCCTCGTGAGACTCAGGGAAGGGCAAGGGTCTCTCGGATGCCTCAACGGGCGCGCTTATCTCCCGACCGTGAGTTACCGCTCTTTAAATACGATGAATTTATATCCGACAAAATTCCAGAGAAATCCTGCCGCACTGCCGACCGCTGCGCCTATAATGCCCCTCTGGTCTATCGTGAATCCGATTATCGGCCGCAGTGATTCAAAGACAAATGAAGCGACAAGGACATTTGCGACAAACCCTATGAGGCTTACGACAAGAAACTGCAAGAATTCCGCGTTCGTCTTTTTTGTTGTTTGAACCGCAAAGGTCCAATATTTATTCCAATAGTAGCTGTTGATGTTCGCGACGATGAACGAAGCCGCCTTGTAGAGGGAATAAAAGGTAATTCCGCTCATAATAGAATCCTTGGAATCGATTCGAAAAGAGTTCCGCATCAAGAAAATAAGAGACGCCATCACCCCCCAGTCGACGAACATGTTCAGAACGCCGATGACGGCAAATTTTCCGACCTGCCACAGGAGAGAAAATTTCCTGCTCAGGGAATAGATGATCGCAAGACCGAGCGGTGTCGCGATGAAAAGGAAAGGCACCAATATGAGGGTAGAGCGGCCAAAGGATGCCGGCGCGAGGGCCTTCAAGACCGGCAATGCCAGTAGGCCGATGAGCAAGCCGGCAGCGGCGGCCAATCTATAATCTTTTTTAGACATTCTTACAAACAGGTTCGAGGTTTTGCCTTATCCGCGGAACGCGAGCGCGGCTGAAGAGCCGAGGTTAATCTGATTTGCTATCGTGCTCGGGCGGAATATTGCCCTTCAGAAAATAGAGCGGACGTATCTTCGTTTCATCAAATACCCTTCCGAGATACTCTCCGATAATCCCGATGCCGATGAGCTGAATGCCGCCGAGCAATAGGATTGCTACCATTAACGAGGGATAACCTCGGACGGGCTCACCGAAGGCGAGGGTCTTGTAGATGATGACTCCGGCGTAGAGAAAGGCTGACAGGGCGGTCAGCAGACCCAGATACGTCGCTATCCTGAGCGGTGCCGTGGTGAAAGACGTGATTCCCTCGAGGGCGAAGTTCCAGAGACGCCAGTAATTCCATTTCGTCTTTCCGGCAAGCCGGGGATTTCGATGGTAATGCACCGCCTTCTGGGGATAGCCGATCCAGGTAAAGAGGCCTTTCGTGAAACGGTGCTGCTCGCGCAGTTTTCTCAGTGACTCTACCGCCCTTCGGCTCAGCAGGCGGAAATCCCCCGTATCTTCCGGTATCGGTATACGGCTCACTCGATTCATGAGGCGGTAAAAGAAATGTGCCGTCACTTTTTTCAGCCAGCTTTCTCCCTCTCGTGAAAGTCGCACGGCGTATACTCCGTCATAACCCTCATGCCAGTACCGCACTAGCTCAGGAATGAGCTCGGGGGGGTCCTGCAAGTCCGCATCTATGATGATGACAATATCCCCCTGAGCGTGATCAAGTCCCGCGGCCATCGCTATCTCCTTGCCGAAATTCCTGCTCAAGTCGATAATTCCGACAGCATGGTCATTCCTTCGTATCGAGTCGATTATTTCGAGTGTTTGATCGGTGCTGCCATCGTTGACATAAATAACCTCGGTCCGCATCGAGAGGGAGTCCAATACTGAGGAGAGACGCTCATGGAAGGCGTCTAAGACACCGGCTTCATTATATGCCGGTACAATTACTGAAAGGAGAGGGCTTGACTTCATATCCCCTAGCGAATGCTCAACCGGGCGGCCTTTCCATATCTGCAAGCTCTGCGCCTGCCCCGTGTCATCTCCGGCTCTTTCGGAAAGGGCCTCTATCCGGATTAATGAAAGATACCTGAGGAATGCGCGTCAAGTCAAGCAAGGTGCGGAACGAGATACGCCATGGAAGACGCGATTTTCGAAGCCTTTCATAACATCTTCCCGGCAGTGAGGTTCGTCGATCTCGGATGGCACTTCATTTCGAGGAGCCGCTCAAGTCATAGATCTGAATCGCCCCGGTCCGGGAGATGTTTTTCAACCCGCTCCATGAGGGGCTCGGTGCCCCGTATTTCCTCCTTTCATTTTCGCCCCAGTAGATGTGCGTCACTCCGATACCTTTTGCCACGGCAAACCAGTTCTCACGCCCGCGGAAGATCCTTTCGAGCTGACTTTCCCGCGACGCGCTATCGATCCCATGGGACCAGAGATGTCCGGTGTAGCCCATCGCGACCTTAGCGCCCCAGAACATTGCCGGATGATTCGGTTCGGGGGCAACGGCCAGCACCGCTTCTCCCGGTAGTTCAGAGAGGGCCGCCTTCGCTTCCCATAATTCAGCCGCCCGATAGAGTTCGACGCCTGAACTGTTGCCGGGAAGGGAGGAGACGACTGAGACCGCGCCGGAGAAGAAAGCAACGAGACCTATCAAAAGAGCGGCCCACGAAGGCAGCCTCGTCACCCAGGTCTTCCACGCTATCCATGCGATGAGGAGGTACAACCAGATCAATACCTTGATATTGTCCCAGTCCCATGGGGCGAGCATGACGACCGTGAAGACAACGAAGAGCACGCAAGCGGGAATGGCAATAAGGCGTAGTCTTCCGAATCGTTTCTGTAGAACGAAGAAGAGCCCCGCTCCGGCAAAGATGAGCCATGGCCCCAGATTTATCAGCCAGAACTTGAGCAGATTCTCTTGTCCTGCGGTCCACCCGGGCTGGAGGTGCAAGACCCGCGCCTTCGCCAAACCCCCTGTGGAGAAGATCACAAACACGAGCCCGGCCGCTACCGCAGGCATCGCCACCTCGATCATGATCCGCCAGTTCCTGTATAAGAGCATGAAGATGCCGAGTGAGAGCGTGAGAATAAAAAACGTATGGAGGTGAAACCACGCGAGCGATGCCCAGAGCAGGGCGCAGACGACCCTCTCTTCCCTTTGAAGTGTCCGCTCGCCGAGGAGCGTTTCTGTCATCACCCTTAGGATATACACACCGGCCGGTATGGCGAAGAGAAACCCCCGCTGCGTTATCCATAGGGAGAGGAAGAAACTCTTCCATGCGAGCGCGTTCTGAAAATCGTTCATACCGCCGGTTAGGCTCGCCCAGTTGGCGAGACCACCGTTCAGGAAGAAGGCACCTACACCCCACCATCCCATCCACCGGTGCAGCATCGATACGGCAGCGACAGTCATGATGAATCCGGTCAGGAAGAGATGGCTGTCTATCGGAACGCCGAGGATTTCCCACAATCCGTTATAGATATCTATACCGATGGGGTATCTCAGGAGTTCCCCTGCAAAGCCCGGGTTTTCCGGCCAGAAGTGCGCGCCTCCTGCGATATACCGAATGTATTGTATGTGGAGTGAGAGGTCGCCGAAATTATTCGGATGGAGCGTTCTCAGTCCATGATGGGAGTAGTAGAGGAGATAGAGAAAGTGCTCGAGCCCAGCGAAGAGAATAAAACCATATACGAGGGCGGGAATGAATTTCGTATCCGGAAACAATCTCCTTTCGTCTTTCAGCCTCAACCATACCAGGATGCCTGCCGCTGTCCCCACTGCCAGGCTTATGACGGCGGCCGGCATGCTGAGCCGTCCCAGTGCCAGGCCAAAGGCCATCGCCGTGAGAGTCGCAACCGCGATATGTACCAAGAACGCGAGAGCCATCCCTATGTACCCTTCCCCTCCTCCGCACCCGACGGCCCGAAGCCGGGCAGGTCCATCCCCTCGAAAAAGGTCTTTTTCAGATAGACATAGACCGGCTCACGCGCGTCCCGAACTTCTATCATGCGCCGCCAATAGAGACCGTCGATATCCCTATCGTCATGGGTGATCTCTGCAAAGATGACATCCGCCTTTTCCGTGAAGGCCTTCCGGTAATCACCGAATCCGATATTCGGGAACCGCGAGAAAAGCCAGGGGAAAGGCCATGAGTCCTTCAAATTGATCTGGATCTTCATGTTCTGATAAGCCGGTGAGGACTGTACCTTTTTTCTTATTATGTCCTCGATGACCTTCACGTCATTCTTTGTCTGGACATATACATATGGCTCCGATGGATCGGAATAATGTACGAAATTCAGTCTGACACTTGCGGCAGCAGACTGTCCCGCGATGACTGCGGCGACGCAGAGGGCAAGCCAGAAGGCTGGTTTCGTCCTTCGCTCGACGAGAATCGATTCGAACCAGAGGCCCGCCACGATGAGAAAGGGCCACAGAATGCTGATTATAATCCATGGGGTCTTATAGGCGATGAAAGAATAGACAAACCAATTCACGAGCGCCAAGGCAGAGAAGAAACGCATCTTCCATGATCGCGCCCAAAAACCTATGAGAGCCCCGACGAATCCCGCGGCCGCCGCCCATTCGTATCTTGCGAATAACGTAAGCCAATAGAAAAAAGGCTTATCGTGTCCGGAACCGCCGACGCCTGTCTTCAGCCAGGGCGTTAACGCAGTAAAGAAATCTATCGCTCCCTGTCGGTGATGAAGGAATCCCGTGAACAACAAGAACCAGACAGCCGCGCAGACAACAATTATTTTGACAAGAAAAGGCTCATCTATGCCGCTTAACGCCCACTTCGGTGGCGATTCGGTCTTCTCCGTCTCCTGAATTTCTGATTTCACCTCTCCTCCTTTTCTGCTTGCCTGCTTCCCTCTTCTTTTCCCCGCTGATTTCTTCTTTCTGACCGTTCTCGCCTGCCCCTTTTTCTCTTCGCCCGATAACGATTCAAAAATCCGCGGAGACAGTTCCGACCAGCCCCACGCGAGGAGGAGCGAAAACAGAGATATCACGAAGGTCTCCTTCAGCAGCATACACCCGAGCAGACCTGCAAAAGACCAGAGAACCCCCTGCCTATCTCCCTGCTCTTTCGTCCTCAGAAACCCCGTTACCATGAGGATCTGAAAGAAAACAAAGAGAGGCTCGTGGATTGCCGAGCGGCCGAAAAAGCTGAAGCCAGGACTGAGAGCCATTGCCGAGGCAGCGAAGAAGGACGTATAACGCCCCAGGAGGTTACGGTTTTTCAAAATCAACCATACGGAGAGCAGTGCAAATAAGGCTGTCACGAACCTGAACGAGCCGATACCGAATCCGAAAATCTTCTCTGAAATCTGGAGGAGGTAAAACAAGAGAGGCCCGTGATAGTTGGCGGGATCGTATGTGAAGAAGCCGGTTTCCCATATCTGATTCACGAAGAAACCGTTTCCGGACTCGTCGGAGTGCGGCGGCTTGAGGGGGAGATTCGTGAAACAGAGAATGAGCGCTATGAGGAGTATGAGCCAGCCTATGATTCTATCTTTATCCCGCATCTTCAGCAAATATTGTAACAGATTGGGCAGCTAAAAAGAGCGCGGATTGAAGAGATTTCGATGCCGATTCGGCAGTACAAAAGGGAGAATCAACCTCAGTCGGAGAGTGAAACAGCAGGACTTCTTCCTCCTGAAAAAGGCGCGTTCCCTCCATGATATGATTACGATGAGTATGATAGGTATTGACTATAGGAGGCCGTCGAAATGGGGGTGTGGATGAGCGAAAAGAGACTTTTGACGCACGAGGAGCTTAAAGAAGGAAAGTTTCATAAACCTATTAGAAATGCCGACATAGAACACAAGAAGAGCTTTGACCCGCCTGGAACAATTCGCCGTCTGGATTACGAACAGAGTCGGCTCCATGGGTTTCTTTATCATGATCTTTGTGTGGACTATTGTTTGGCTTGGTTGGAACACCCTTGTTCCAAAAGCGTTACGGTTTGATCCATCTCCCGCTTTCGTCTTATGGCTTTTTATTTCAAATATATTGCAGATATTCTTGATGCCGCTGATTATGATAGGACAAAATCTCCAGGGTCGTCACGCAGAAGCGAGGGCAGAGTCGGACTTTGAAGTAAATATAAAAGCAGAGGCGGAAGTCGAGACGATCCTCTTGCATCTCGAACAGCAAAACGCTCTTACTCTCAAAATTCTTCAACATTGAGAAAATGAGGGCCGAAAACCAACAAAGAACTAAACGTCGCACCTTCTTCCTGAAAAGAATGCGGTTCTTCCCAAAGTCCGCGAAACGTCATGGCTCGCCGGATAGTGTCCGGAAGGAGGACGGTCAAGAGGGCGCAGATTTAGCGACCGAGCGTATTCTCTTCATTTCCGCGTTCGCAGGAAGTTGACCAGCTTCCATCGCTCCCGGGACGTAAGCTTATCCTGAAACGCCGGCATGCGGCCGAAGCCGAAGGTGATGGCCTTGAAGATGGTTGAGTCGCTCAATCCCTTCACCATTTCATGATCCAGACCGGGCGGAGGAGGAACGAGCTTTTTGCCTACCGGCCCCCGCTCCGAAGATGTAGCGCCGTGGCACATAAGGCAATTGGTTTCGAAGAGCGCCTTGCCCTCTTCTACAGATTTCGCGGTCGGAGCCATTGGATTCTTGAATTCCATGTCCGGTGAAGCGACCTCTTTGCCGGTCACGGGCACGGAGTCTTTCGGCGGCGAGAGGACCGGCGCTTTGTAGGGCTTGTAGGATTGCTGGTCGTCCATCCAGATCGCGGCCACGAGCAGAGGGGCGACAGTAAGAATCATTATCCTAATAAAAGCAGTCTCGCGCCAAGCGCGCAAAGAACGCGAAGTACAACTATTTGAATTTCTTTGCGAGCTTTGCGGCTTTGCGTGAACAATCGTTTTTAGGATTATACGAAAAAATCGTTTCACAGCATATCCTCCCTGGTGATCCGAAGAGCGCCGGCATCCTGCATGATCTCCTCCGCCCGGCCCAAGTGGTCTCTGGTGGTCGAAACGCTGATCCCGATGGTGCCTTCCCCGATTGCCGGATCATAGACCCGTTCTCTCCATGGCGGGAGTCTCATTTCCATGAACATGCCGATGATCGCGCCCAAGATAGCGAAGAGCATAGTGAGCTCATAGGTGATGATGCCGGTCGGGAAATACGCTATTATCGGCTTGTCCCCGGTCTGCACCGGGTACATGTAGGAGGTCCCTGCTGCCAGGGCAAAGCCCGCGCATGCTCCGAGGACCCCGCCGACCGCGGAGACCCAGCGGAACCAGGTACGCCGGCCTGTCTTCACGATCACGCCGTCCGGATAGGGAACGGAGGTGAGCGAGGTGATCGTCTCTTCGCCGATCCCGGCCTTGATCAGGCTGTCCACGGCCCTGGCCGCAGCCTCAACATCCTTGAATGTCCCGAGAGTTTCCATATCTCTTCTCCTTAAATAGCAGCGCGTATTATATTCGCGCAAAGTCGCAAAAGCCGCAAAGAAAGATAGAATTTATTATTCTTAAAGAAACGTTTTCACTCCTCTCCTGTAGTTGTATGCACCTTTCCACGGCCGAGTTCGACATCGGCATGGCTGACCCCGAGCTCCCGCACATCGGTCACCGCCACTATCGGGAAAAACTTTGTAAAGAGCACATAGAGGAGCGCGAAAAGGGCAAGGGCCCCGAGGTTGACGGAGGTCTCGACGAGGGAGGGGGAGTATGTATGCCAAATGAACGGCATGTTCTTATGCGAAAGCGACGGCACGATGATGAGGAACCGCTCGATGTACATACAGATATTGACCAGTAAGGTGATTGCGAGCATCGCCTTGAGATTGCGCCTGACCTTCCTGAAGCAGAGGGCGGTGACCGGCAGTATCGAGTTTCCGAAGAGCATGAGGAGGAGAAGCGGCGTGTACTTGCTTGCCATGAAGCTCCAGACCTCCCACTCGATCGGCTCGTGGGCGTACCAGGTGATGTTGACATCCACGAAATAGGCATAGGACCAGAGCAGGCAGATCGTCAGAAGGAGTTTCCCCATGTTGTCGAAGTGCTCCGGGGTGAGATACTCCTCCAGGTGGAAGGCCCTCCGGATGATGATCATCAGCGTGATCACGGCCGCAACCCCGGAAGTGATGGCGCCGATGACGAAGTACGGGGGAAAG
>DASPUT010000122.1 GCA_035622735.1 Thermodesulfovibrionales bacterium
CTCTTGACGCCATCAGCCTGGAGCTCATGAAAGAGTTTCTTGAGGTTATTCCTCGCCTCGCGGTAGATCCTGGTGTAATCCTGAAGCATGGTGTAAGTGAGGCGCGTTTTCTCGGCAAAACCTTTTGGGGTGAGGTAATACGCGTAGCGCCGGGGAGGGATCGCCTTGACCGTAATATAACCCTTCGCCACAAGGTTCTTGATGTAAGAATTGACGAGACCGAGGGCTATGCCGAGACGGCCGCTGAGGTCTCTCTGAGTGAGAGAGTCATCGTTCGACAGCTCGTTCAGGATCTGCAAAGCACGCTGCTGTTCCGACTCCTGCAATGGTTCATTGTTCATTGTCTGAACATACCATCTGGTACTCCCATTAGTCAAGTTCGTTTCATGAACGCGGGCGGGGATGAAGCGTCAGACCCCTTTTCTTATTTCCAGATGATCGGAACTTTGTACTGACTGATGAGAGGATCGGAAGTCATGACAGGCAATCTTTCCAATCGCGACTGCGAAACGATCATTCGGTCAAAAGGATCTCTGTGGAGGCGGGGCAGATGAAAGACATGGAGGGCATGGCTCGCGAGAATGGGCAGACCCCGGATCGCATTTTCGGCCATCTGGTCTGATATGAAGACGTCTGGTTTATCAGGGAGGGTCAATCTCTTCAGTTGATATTTTATCGAGATCTCCCAGCAACTGGCAGCGCTGAGGAATAATTCGTTCTCGCCGTCAGCGATTATTCTGCGCACCTGCCCCAGAAGACGGGGGTCATCGGTCAGCCACCAGAGAAACACGTGGGTGTCCAGTATGGCCTTCATTTCTCGAATTCGGTCAGAAGATCTTCCGGCAGCGACTCGAAGAAGCCCTTCTTCACGATGACCCGGCCCTTCGCACTCCCCGGTTTTCGTTCACCAATTTTTTCCGAAAGAGGAACTATCCTCGCAACCGGTTTCCCGGCCTTCGCGATAACGATTTCCTCTCCACTTTCGACGCGCTTCAGGAGACGGGAGAAGTTGGTCTTCGCGTCATGTATGTTCACCGTTGCCATTGCATCATCTCCTCCTGATAGTATGGACTAAGGCATGGACTAAGTCAAATAAATTCCCTCATCTGACCCACGCCAAGGGAACAGAATAGCTCAAATTTCCGGTCATGCCTATGGCACGAACAGACTACCATCCTCGTGCAAAAGCGATCTTTGCTCGAAAAGCGGCGAGAGAAGATTCTGCTGCTTAGTTGCCTGAATACTGGCCGGCGCTGCGAGCCGCGCTCCGAAGTCTTCTGACGGCGCTGCTCTGAACGGGAGTAGGAGATGATGCCGCAGCCTGTCCAGCCGGCTGAACTCCCGCGGCAGGTGCAGCGGCAGGTGCAGCGCCGGGTGCGGGCGCAGCCCCGGGCCTAGCGCCCCCGGGAGGCGGAGGTGCTGCTATCGCGACGGTCTCTCTCACTTTCGGGGCGCTGAGGGATACCGATATCGTCTCATCTCCCCTGACCATCACGACCTTATCGGCCTCTATCTGCTGAAGGCTAAAACCGCTCAGAGCCTCGCCTTTCTTGATGGCAGCCTGCCTCTTTCCCCTTCCGGGCGTGTTCATGGGCGCCTTCTTGTCTTCCAGGTAAGCGAGGCTCATCTCGTCAGTGATCAATGTTCCGTAGAGCACGAACTCCGGCGTCGGCAAGGCAGGGGCGGCAGCCTTTTCGACGGGAATCTTTCTTTCGGGATGAAACAGGTTCTGTTCGCCTATTATCGTGTAGTCGGCAGGCGATACCGGCTGGTTCTGGCTGACTTCGGCCTTCTTCTCTTCGGCAGCCTTCTTTGCCGTCGGGGCTGTGAATTTGATATTTGCGCGGGGATGTAAAAGGGTAGAGTACGCGAGAACGATTGCCGTAACCACCAGGGCTACGTTCAGCACGGTAATGCTTCTGAAGAGGTAATTCAGGTATCGCATCTCTATCTCATCAATCATTTTTATTCTAACACGCGGCCCCGGATTGTTTCATGGGAGAAGGAAGATATGGCCCGTTCTCCTTCTTTACAATCCTTCCGGGGTGGGATAAACTGGAAAAAAAGGAGAGCTTCTTTGCGCGAGACATGTACCGGACCGACAGAGATACTGAGATTCAGCACCGAGACTCTTTGAGTATCCTCATCAGGAAGCCCTTTTTTCATCTCCTTCTCATCGCGGTCGTCGGCCTCGCGGCGTATTCGAATTGCTTCAGCGTCCCTTTTGTCTTCGATGACGACTTCAATATCGTGCATAATCCCGTCATAAGGGTCCTCGACCATTTCTTCACTTCCCTTAAAGGCTATGATTTCAATCCTCGCAGATACATCGGCTACCTCTCGTTCGCGCTGAACTACCGCATCGGAGGGCTTGATGTGGCGGGATATCACGGCGTGAACGTCGCCATCCATATCGGGAACGCGATGCTCCTCTATCTTCTCGTCCTTCTCACGTTCAGGACGCCTTACTTCGCTCATTCTTCCCTTGAGGATGGGTGCTGCCAACCCAAGGATAGCGGATCGGCCGGCCCCGATGCTTTCCCTGTGCCTGTCTTTATCGCCTTCTTTGCCTCCCTTCTCTTCGCGGCTCATCCGGTCCAGACGCAGGCAGTGACCTATATAGTCCAGAGATTCACCTCCCTTGCGACGCTCTTCTATCTCCTTTCGTTGGTCTTCTATATAAAAGGCAGGCTAAAATCGCAGGGTGCAAAGAGCCCTCTCCTCTTCTATTGCCTCTCCCTGGTCCTTGCTCTCTGTGCCATGAAGACGAAGGAGATGGCCTGGACTCTTCCCGTCATCATTATTCTCTATGAGGTTCTTTTCTTCGAGAGTCCGCTGAGGAGGCGGCTGCTCTATCTCCTCCCTGTTCTCCTGACCCTCCTGATAATTCCCGTCAGCATAGTCAACACGGATAAATCCCTCGGAGAGGTCCTGTCCGACTTGAGCGAGAAGACGAGGGTCCAATCGGAGATTTCGAGGGAGGACTATTTCATGACCGAGATGAGGGTGATCGTCACCTACATAAGGCTGATATTCTTTCCGGTGAACCAGAACCTCGACTACGATTATCCGGTCTCTTATTCCTTTTTCACGCCCCCCGTATTTTTCTCATTTCTCCTCCTGGCGGCGATCTTCGGTGCTGCGGTATATCTTCTCTACAGGTCGCGGAAAGCGGAGGGCAAGGCATACTACCGCCTCATCGCTTTCGGAATCCTCTGGTTTTTCACGGGGCTGTCGATAGAATCGAGCGTCATCCCGATAGCGGACGTTATCTTCGAACACAGGCTCTACCTTCCCGCGGTAGGCGCCTTCATCGCGATAGCAACATCTCTCGTT
>DASPUT010000123.1 GCA_035622735.1 Thermodesulfovibrionales bacterium
CGTCTATCTCGGGGTTCCCGCAGTACTCGGAAGAGACGGCATCGAGAAGGTGATAGAACTGGATCTCACCAGGGAAGAGAGAGCGGATTTCGACAAGTCGGTCTCGGCTGTCAGGGACCTCTTAGCGAAACTCGGCTTGTAACCGCAGAACGACGAATCACTAGAAACCGGAGAAAGGTACCCTCGTATGAAGAGAGAAGAAATCGAGCAAACCCTTGTATTGATTAAGCCGGATGCCCTGAAAAACTCACTGACGGGATATGTACTTTCTCAGCTTTCGGAATTTCATACCGGCTTGCGTTTTGCCGGGGCGAAAATAGTTCATGTGCACAGGATGCTTGCCGAGCAGCACTACGCCGAACACCGGGGGAAGGTCTTTTATCCTTCACTCATAGAATACATTATGGGGCTCATCCATTATCCCGATGAACCGGAGAGGCGCAGGGTGATAGCGCTCGTCTATCAGGGTAAGGGCGCTGTACAAAAAATACGGGATATCTGCGGACCGACCAATCCCCATGCCGCCAGAGAAACGAAGCCGGGATGCATTCGCGCATTGGGAACCATCGTTCCTCTCAAAGACGCTTCCGGCAAAGAGATCGGTGAACGGATGGATAACCTCATCCACGCTTCTGCTACCGCCGGCGAGGCTGAACGTGAAATCAAACTCTGGTTCAGACCGAGCGATTTCCCCCCGTTCATGCGGCTCTTTCCCGCCGAAGTGAACGAAGAAGCTCATTACTATTTTAAGGATGGCAGGCTTCACACAAAGCATATCCGTGGGAGCGTTTGCCTCGTCGCTCCCGGTGATATTGTTTGGAAATCCGACCTCGACACCTTGCGCGCCCCTGATCAAGCCTCGCCGACTCCTTCCTCTATTGAGACGGTGGCCGCCAAATACCTCATTAACTACTATCCTGAAGGATAGGAAGTCTCTTTTTCGGGAGTCACCGGACGTCTCTCTTTGCCCGCCAGAATAGCTGAGGATACCCGGACAGAAGACGTGCACCAACGTGGCCTTTTTATGCCGGGTTTAGACCCCTCGTCGCTCCTCGAGCGTCCGTCCGCGGCCCGGCAATTTCCGTCTATTCGGTTGACTTTCACTCCGGAAAAGCAGTATTATTTTCATAGGAGGTTACGATGTTTGAGAAATTCACCGAGAGAGGCAGAAAGGTAATCATCTATGCCCGCGAAGAAGCCGAAAAAAGGCAGAATGATTACCTCGGCACAGAGCATCTTCTCTTGGCTCTCCTGAGAGAGGAAGACAGTCTTCCCATCGCCATCCTGAAGAAGATGGGCCTTTCTATCGAAGACCTCTTTATGGAGATAGAGCGAAGCCTTCCCTCCGGAACAAACATCCTCACCTTCGGGGACATTCCCTTTACCCCGCGGGCAAAGAAGGTCCTGGAACTTGCGGTTGAAGAGGCGCGGCTCCTCGGCCATAACTATATCGGCAGCGAGCACCTCCTGCTCGGAATAATCCGTGAGGAAGAGGGAATAGCTGGCAAGATCCTGAGAAACTTCGGGGCAAATCTTCTCGGTGCACGTCAGTTAACGATCAATCTTTCGCTGAGGACCCAGACGCACGTGAAAGAACGGAAGAGCACCACACCGGCCCTTGATGAATTCGGCAGGGATCTGACGCAACTCGCCAAGGCCGGAAAACTCGATCCGGTCATCGGCAGGGAGGACGAAATCGAGCGTGTTTTACAGATCCTCGGACGACGGATCAAGAATAATCCCGTTGTCATCGGTGAACCGGGTGTCGGTAAGACCGCCATTGTCGAAGGCCTCGCTCAGAACATCATATCCGGCGATGTCCCGGACAACCTTCTCGGAAAACGCATCGTCTCTCTCGATCTCGGCGCCCTCATCGCGGGAACCAAGTACCGCGGCCAGTTTGAAGAGCGACTGAAGATCGTCATGAAAGAGATAACCCAGTCCGACAACGTGATACTCTTCGTTGATGAATTGCATACCCTCATCGGTGCGGGTGCGGCAGAGGGTTCCGTCGATGCCTCGAGCATGTTGAAACCTGCCCTCTCACGCGGAGAGATTCAATGTATCGGGGCCACGACACCCGATGAATACAGAAAATACATCGAAAAAGACAAGGCGATGGAACGCAGATTCCAGCCGATTTACATTCAGTCGCCCTCTACGGAAACGACGGTACATATACTGCAGGAGCTGAAGCCCAGATACGAGACGCATCACAGGGTGAAGATGAGTGAGGACGCCATCACGGCGGCGGTGAAATTGTCAGACCGCTATATCTCCGACAGATATCTCCCCGACAAGGCGATAGATGTCATTGACGAAACCGGATCGAGAATCAAATTGAAACGGTCTACGTTACCTGCAGAGATAAAGGAAATGGAACAGGAACTGCTCAGGCTCTCGAAGGAAAAAAACCTTTATGTCAAGCTTCATGACGTGGAGCGGGCCACTGCCATACGGGGAGAAGAGGAGAGGCTGAAGAGGCTCCATGACCAGACGCAGAAGCGCTGGAAGGAGAACCTGAACAAGGAAATCCCTGTCGTCACCTCGGACGATGTGGCCTATACGGTCTCGAAGATGACCGGCGTCCCTCTCTTTAAGCTGGAAGAGCGGGAGTCGGAAAAACTGATACGAATGGAAGAGGCGCTTCACGAAAGGATCATAGCGCAGGACGAAGCCATTAAGGTTATATCGCGGGCGATTCGGCGTTCCCGGTCAGGGTTGAAAGACAGAAAGAAGCCGATAGGATCGTTCTTCTTCCTCGGCCCGACGGGAGTCGGAAAAACGGAACTCGCAAAGGCTCTCGCGGAGTTTCTCTTCGACGACGAGAATGCGCTTATCAAGGTCGACATGTCCGAGTATATGGAGAGGTTTAATGTGTCGCGGCTTACCGGCGCGCCTCCCGGTTATATCGGGTATGAAGAGGGCGGCCAGCTGACGGAAAAGATACGAAAGAGACCTTATTCCGTCGTGCTTTTTGACGAGATCGAAAAGGCGCATCCGGACGTATTCAACATACTCCTCCAGGTCCTTGATGAAGGCGTTCTTACGGACAGTTACGGCAGGAAAGTCGACTTCAAGAATACGGTCATTATCATGACGTCAAACCTGGGCGCGCGGATCATAGAGAAGGCGACCCCCCTCGGTTTTCACACGAATACTGCCGAGGACGCATACCAGAAGATAAAAGAGAATGTCCTGAACGAACTGAAGAGAACCTTCAACCCCGAGTTCCTCAACCGTGTTGATGAGACGGTCGTCTTCCATCCCCTTGACAAGGAGCATTTGATGTCGATCATTGACCTGCTGGTGAACGAATTGAACAAACAGCTCATCGATCGAGAACTCTTCGTGGAGGTGGATCAGGCGGTAAAGGAATGGATCATCAACAAATATTACCAGCCTGTATATGGTGCAAGACCGATGAGAAGGGCGATACAGAAGTCCATAGAGGACCCCCTCGCCGAGGATCTCTTGAAAGGCAGGTTTAAAGAGCCCCAGCGGATTAGAGTCGTCCTCGAAGCGGATACCCCGGTCTTCATCGGTGCCGAAGATGCTGCCCTGTTGTCAGTGAACTGATCAGCCTCCGAAAAAAGATTCAGAATCCGGCTTAACTTCACCACATCGAGAAGGAGTTTGAGCGTTGAAAAGAAAGAGCCTTGTCTTGATAGTAATCCTCCTTTCGGGGATTGTAGTCTTCTTCCTTACGTTCAAGAAGGAGGAGACACCCGAGAGAGCGCTCACGGTAGGCCTCGACGCGCCAGAAGTGGCTCTCGGCGACACATCGGGCAAGCGTTATACCCTCGCTGAACTCAGGGGTTCCGTCGTCTTTATTAACTTCTGGGCCTCCTGGTGCCAGCCATGCATAGAGGAAATGCCTTCCATTCAGGCTATCTACGGCCGTTTCAGGGGGGATAATCGTTTCCGCATGCTCACGGTCCTTTACAGAGACGACTACGGGAAGGCGATAGACTACCTGAAGGGGAAACAGTATGATTTCCCTGTCCTGACGGACATCGGCGGGATGACGGCTAAAGCTTACGGAGTGACGGGCGTCCCAGAGACCTACATCGTTGACAAGAAAGGGGTTCTCAGAGAAAAGGTGATCGGTCCTGCCGATTGGAGTTCTCCGCAAGCTGTCTCCCTCATAACGAATCTCCTGAATGAATAGTCCCGCGAATGGGAACACCATCGCCGCCCGAAAGTGTCATCCTCTTTGTCGGGGCTCTTTACCTGAAGGAGGGTTCTTTAGCCTCAGCCGAAGAAAAGCTCGGTGAACATTTCGGCGAGGTCGCCATGGAGAGTCCTTCTTCGGAATGGTCTTATTCAGATTACTATAGGGAGGAAATGGGCTCTCCGCTCAAAAGATCTTTCATCTTCTTTCGAAAGGCGATCGATCCCGGAAGACTCGCTGATATAAAACTCCTGACGAATGACATTGAACGCCGTTTATCAGCGGGCGGGCGAAGGACCATAAACCTCGATCCCGGTTATCTCACGGCTGCAAAGGTGGTCCTTGCGTCGACAAAGAATTACTCCCACAGGATATATATCGGCAAAGGGATTTATGCCGAAGTTACCCTGATTTTCCGGGAGGGTAACTATCAGCCGCACCTCTTTACCTATCCTGATTATGCGAGCGAGAAGGTGAGGGAGATTTTCGAAAAGGCTCGGAATTTTCTGAGGACGCCGTGACATTATGATGCCGGTCCCTTGAGTCGTCTTCCGAAAAAGATTAGGGTAACTGTCATGGTCTTGAAGTATCTTGACTAAAGGAGTACGAGATTGTCTCTGTGAATAACCTCATCGGAATACCGGTAACCGAGGAGGTTCTCGATCTCGGTTGTCTTTTTCCCTTTTATCTGTTCTATTTCGGCGGAGGAATAGTTGACGAGTCCGGAAGCGATGCGCTTGCCGCGTGAATCAAGACAGTAGACCGCATCCCCTGACTCGAATCTTCCCGAGACCGAAACAATCCCTGAGGGGAGGAGACTCTTTCCTCCCGAAACGAGGGCATTGACCGCGCCATCATCGAGAGAGATGCTCCCCCTCGATCTGCAGCAATGCGCGATCCAGCCCTTTCTTGATGACATCCTGGATTTGCGGACCCTGAACTCGGTCCCCTCCTTCATGCCCTGAAGGAGTGAAGAGACGGCTCCTCTGCGCCTCCCGTTGATGATATTCACCGTAATCCCGTTGTTCACGGCCCTTTTTGCGGCGAGCACCTTGGAATACATGCCGCCGGTGCCGACCATCGTCCCTGCGCCTCCCGCCCTGTCTTCGAGTTCCGACGTAATCTCCTCCACCACCCCTATCAACTTCGCATCGGGGTTCCTCCTCGGATCCTCAGAGAAGAGGCCGTCGACATCGGAAAGAATGATGAATCGTTCCGCACCGATGAGGCCCGCCACGAGGGAGGCGAGGTGGTCGTTGTCACCGAACCGAATCTCGTCGGTAGCCACCGTATCATTCTCATTGATTATCGGCACAATCCCACGGGAGAGCAGTGCAATGAGCGTATTCCGTGAGTTGATATACCGCTTCCTGTCGGAGAAGTCATCACGGGTAAGGAGAATCTGGGCAACCTTCTTGCTGTGGACGCCAAAACACTTTTCATATGCCCAGATGAGACTGCTCTGGCCAACCGCAGCAGCCGCCTGTTTGAGGATGATATCCTTCGGTTTTTCCTTGAGATCGAGTTTCTTCATCCCCGCAGCAACGGCGCCGGATGACACGATGACGACCTCATGGCCCCTATTCTGTACAAGAGCGACATCATCGGCAATGAACTTGACCCTGTCCATGTCGAGGCCGCCGTTTTCTCCCGTCAGGATATTTGAACCTATCTTTACGACGATCCTCTTCATCTCACCTCACCGGATAGAGCGAGAAAGCCATTCTCGCGAACACAGGGCATGGCAGGATGTTCATACGACAGCCGCGAAAGCCCCTGAAGAGGCCGCTGAGATCCCGGTAAAGAAGAGTCCCGTCATCCTGGAGAATCAGATATTGTCTGAGCGACATACTGTATGAGCTCCTTTACCCCTTTCCCGGTAACTGCCGAGAGGGCAAAAAAACGGATTCCCTTATCATTACAATATCGGGAGAGTCTGTCAAGCCTCTCGTTGTCGGCCACGTCAAGCTTTGTGGCGACGACAATTCGAGGCTTCTCGACGAGCCTTTCACTGTAGAGACCAAGTTCCCGCTCTATCTTCAGATATTGGTCGACAGGATCACCAGTTGCCAACACCGATATATCAACGAGGTGCAGAAGGAGAGACGTGCGCTCCACATGGCGGAGGAACTGGAACCCGAGTCCAACCCCCTTATGGGCTCCCTCAATGAGACCGGGGATGTCAGCAACGACAAAACTCCGGAAGTCTTCGAGTTTGACAACGCCGAGATTCGGCACGACCGTCGTGAAAGGGTAGTCCCCGATCTTCGGCCTCGCAGAGGAGACTGCAGAGATAAGAGTGGATTTGCCGGCGTTCGGAAGTCCGATCAGTCCCACATCAGCAAGCAGCTTTAACTCTATCGTGAGGGACCTCTCTCCTCCCTCTTCTCCGCTCTGTGCAAACCTCGGCGCCTGACGCGTGGGTGTGGCAAAATGGGCATTCCCGAGACCTCCCCTGCCGCCCCTGGCGACGATCGCCTCTTTTCCTTCCCTGTCAAGGTCGGCTATGACTTCACCGGTCCCTTCGTCCTTAACGACGGTCCCCACCGGAACGGGGATGGTGAGGTCATCCGCATCCTTGCCATGCATATTCTTTCCCATTCCGTGTTCGCCGTGCTTTGCCGTATACTGACGCTGATATCGCAGGTCGAGGAGGGTATTCATGTGTTCAGTAGCCCTGATGATAATATGGCCGCCTCTGCCTCCGTCACCTCCGTTGGGTCCCCCCTTCGGGACGTACTTCTCCCTCCTGAAGCTCACACAGCCCCTTCCACCATCCCCGGCCTTGACGCGGATCTTTACATAATCGACAAACTGCAATGAGAGATCCCCCGACTCACGACCTACCGGCTCTCCAATGGAAAGGATTACGAAGTACTCTCATACGAAACATGAATGACCCTTGTGAGGATCGCACATACACGTCGACATGTGAAGGTGCAAGACGGACATCAGTCGCCCCTCGATTATCCATAAACACTTTGAACCTTTCATTGCTCGGTATTCTCTTTAACGTATGAAAAAGGAAGAAAATAAAAAAGGCGGTCAAAAACCGCCTTCAGAGGTCCATGGGGATTCGCGATCTAACTCGCGGCAGTCGCTTCAGCCACCGGATATACGCTTATCTTGAGACGGTCCCGGTCCTTCCGCTCGAAGGTCACGATTCCATCAACCTTCGCAAAGAGGGTATAGTCCCTGCCCGCACCGACATTGTTCCCCGGATGGTACTGGGTGCCCCTCTGTCTCACCAAGATATTCCCGGCCTTCACAAATTCTCCGCCGAACTTTTTCACGCCGAGTCTCTTCGCCTGACTGTCACGGCCGTTCCTCGAGCTTCCGACTCCTTTCTTATGCGCCATCTCTATCCTCCAACACTGATTTCTTTAATCTGCAGGATGGTATAAGGCTGCCGGTGTCCCCTGAGCTTCTCATAGACCCTGCGCGGTCTCTTCTTGTAGACAAGGACCTTGTCGGCCTTTCCCGTGCCGATCACCTCGGCCTTAACCTGAGCTCCCTTGACATAGGGCGTTCCGATCACCGTTTTGGACCCATCGATAATCGCAAGCACTTTCTCGAAATCCATAACAGCACCGGTCTCCGACTGAAGCAGGTCGACCTTTATCGTCTCCCCTGAGGAAACACGATACTGCTTGCCAGATGCTTCTATAATCGCATACATCCTCTGTTCACCTCCGAAAGTCTATTAAACACTATTTCTGCGCAAAATGTCAATGAATGTGCGGCCCCTCCCATCCGTCCGTTCGGGTGGCGCGCGACCTTCTATTTCAGTCTGAAATCAACTCGGCTATCCTTCAGCTTTTCATTTTTTTCGGGCTGAAGTGACTTCGGTTCCACAAGGAATATCCTTTCCGTTCCGACCTGCTTCGATTTCAGGAGATAATCTTCCGCTGCCTTGGCCCGTTGGGACGCGAGCGACCTCAGGTCATCATCGCTCACCTCGAGGTGGGTGAGCATGAGTTTCTCCATCTCCGGTACGGGCAGGTCTTTGGCGATCCCGATGATATTTCTCGGTTTCGGAAATTTTTCCTCTTTATACGCCATCTTCAGATACTTCGGGTATTCTTCGTCTCCCACAACAACTTCGTCCACGGGAACCGCCGTCATGCCCTTCTTTGCCATCTCCTTCAGCTTCTGCGCCTTGATCTTCCTCTTGAACAGATGCTGCCGCAGTCCCTCCCTGTCTTTTTCGGGGTCCACATGTCCCTCGATTTCGAGTTTCAGCGAAGGCCGGTCATAAAGCGCCTTTTCCAGCGCGTCGAGCTTCTTGACGCCCTCCTCGGAGATCGAGAAACTGCCATAGTCAAAAACAAGGTAGCTCAGTTCTTCTCCGCTGCCTCCGAAAAGGGCGCCGAGCAAAGCGAAAGGAGAAGTGGCTGCCTTTGTGAGGAGATTCAGGAGAATTTTGATAATGACCTTTCCGAGGCTGAATTTTGGATCATCGATGTATCCCGTGACAGGCAGGTCGAGGTCGATCTCCCCCTTCCTGTTCTTGAGGAGAGCGATGGCGAGCCGCACCGGCAGCTTCGTCGCATCGGGGCTGTCGACTTTATCACCGAGCGTGAACTGGTCGAGGAACACCTTGTTCTGGGAATCGAGTTTCTTCTTCACGATCAGGTACTGGAGAGAGAGGGAGAGTTTGCCTTTCTGGACGGTGTACCCTATGTACTTGCCGGCATAAGGGGACACCGGGCTCAGATCCATATCCTTGAAATCCATTTTCAGATCGATATAGAGGTCATCCTTGAGCGGGTTTATTTTGCCCGTAATCTCCAAAGGGGCGGAGTTCTCGAGTTTCCCCCGAAGATCGACATCGGCAACCGTATTCTCCTCCGAGGAGAGACCTGATACCCTTCCCCCTATCTCGAGCAGGTTTGCGGAGAAGTTCGGCTCTATATGCCTGTCGGAAAAATTGATCGTGCCTCCCTGCAGGGTCACCTTCTCGATCTTCATCGGCCCTCTCGATCCCTTCGCCTCACCAGTATCGGGGGCCTTCACCTCCTCCTTCGTGCCGGGAGCCTCAGTCTTTCTGGTTCCCTCTTCCATGATGTCCTGAACATTGAGCGAGCCGTCCTTATTGATGATAAACCGAGAATAGAAATCGGTGAGCGCCACCTCATCTATCTTGATACGGAGCGGATTATACCCGACGCTTATCCCGCTGAGATGGAGCGAATTCCATTTCAGGAAATCCTCGGCGTTCAGTTTGTCCATTGATGCGAATTCCGTTAAGGCCGTATCCCCCGTATAGACGGCTGACAGACCTTCGCCTCCGGAAGCGAGGGAGAGCTTTCCCTTTGCTGACAAGGCACCGCTCGTCACGATAATCTTGATCCTGTCGGTGAAATAGGATTGTGCGGGCATGATGTCGATGCCTTTGAGATCCAGGGAGAGGTCAGCAGACAGGGGATCGATGCTCACCGCACCGTTAGCGGAGAGGGATCCTTTCTTGTTCAAGGAACACGCGAAAGACATCCTTCCCTTGTGGTTTTTTGCCGTCGAGAGGTCTGTTCCTCTCAACCTTATCTCATGTATAAGTACATTCACCGGCTCGGACGGCACGAGATCTTCGAACCCCACCGAATAGCGTTCCACGGCCAGCTTCTTTGCCATCATCATCCAGGGCTTATCCTTCTTATCCTTATTCTTATCCTTATCCTTATCCTTGCCCTTCTCCCTCGATGCAATTTCTTTCTCTTCCCCTCCATGAGCGGGAGGCATAAGGGTGGCCAGATTCACTGTCCCGTCCTGCGCCCGTTTCACTTTCAGAACACCTTTCTCTGTCGAAATTCCTCCGACAACGAGTTCCTTTTTTGAAAGATCGACAGAGGTATCTCCCACTGAGACAACCGGTATCGTAAGAAAGCCCTCTTTCTCGTCACGCTTTCTGAGCGAGAGAGAATTGAGCGTTATCTCCGCTTCAGTGAGCAGTATCTCCGGTTCCGGTTCCTTCATGAAGAAGGCGTAGCGGGTTTTCAGATCAAGGTCTCCCTTATCTATATCGAAGAGGACATTCCCGCTGTAGTAAGGCGCATACTTTCTCAACAGTATCTTGTTCAGTTCGAACGTGCCCTCCGATCCGAGGGGATCCACGGTAAACTCCCCTGTGATCTTCATCCCTTCCCCTGCCTCCGTGGCCAGACTGAGCCCGATCGCCGATTTCTTGTTCAGTCTATTGCTGAAATGATCGATCTTCACATTCACGTTTTCGAGCACCGTCTTGAAGGCGTCTCTCCTCGACAGGTCCGAAAAAGAAATCCTTCCGCCGACGAGGATGATCTCATCGGCATCGAAGACCAGAACCGACGCCTCCTCTTTCCTCTTCACGACATACCCTTTCTTAGGGATGAGCGATTGCACGTTCATCGTTCCCGATTTTTCGAGAACGAGATCGATTTCAGGCGATTGGAAGGCGGCGTGCTTCAGGTGAACCTGTTTCGACATCACATCAGCCGACTCAATGACGATTTCGTGGGATGGCAGATAGATGAGAGGAGCATCCTTCTTGTCGACGATTCGTATCTTCGTGAACTCGATGGTTCCCTTCGCAAGAAGGGTCGGAGGTCTATCCCTGTACTGCGTATAGGAAAGGGCCATCTTGGTATTCAGGGACCCGGACAATAACTTGAAATTCACTTCAAAGGGAATATAGGAGAAATAGTAGGGAAGGTCGAAGTCTTTAATGTCGACGTTGAAAACCGTCTCGCGGGAATCCTTGAAGGGTTTCGTCTGGCCGTTGAATGAGACCGGCTCGCCGTTCAATTTAGCCTGGAAGGTCGGCTGAACAAAGGTCTCGATATAGTAGGGGAGGGTCGACAGAAAGGGGATCTTTATCGTGAGTTCTCGCACAGTATGCTTTGTATGTTTTGGTCCGTCCCAGAAATCGAGGCTCCCGTTCAGTATCTGGATGTTATTGATCGAGAATCGGAGCGGTTTTGCCGGGCCGGCTTTCTTCGGCTCCTGCTCCACGATGAGATCGGAGAAATTATAGGATTGGTCTTCATTGCGGACAATGTTCACGAAGGGCCGGGTAATCCGCAACTCCTTGAATATCCATCCGCGCTTCAGAAGGGACACGCTCTGGAGGTTCAGATAGAGCTCGTCGAAGGAGAGAAAGGTCCCTGAGGAGGTCCGGTCCTTAACGGTAAATCCCTTGATGTCCACCGAAAGCACAAAAGGGTTTACCTTTATCTGTTGTATGGCGACGCTGCGATGGAGCGACTCCGACAATTTTTTCGTGAGCACCGACTTCAGAACCGGTGGCATTACGAAAAATCCTATGAGGGCAAAAAAGACAAAAAATATCGCTATCCCGAAAAGGATCTTCCTGAGAAGCTGCACCGATGGCATTTTCAGTGGTAACCGCATCATGGCAATTCCTTATTTTCCGAAGACGGTCTTCAGGAGGTCCGTCACCCTCGCGGCGGGATCGGTCCTGATCTTCTTCTCTTCCTGGCCGACCATATAGTAGAGCCCGTCCATCGCCTTATTCGTCACGTAGTGGTCGAGGTCAACCGATTCCTTGCCCATGAAGGGAAGCGACTCG
>DASPUT010000124.1 GCA_035622735.1 Thermodesulfovibrionales bacterium
ACCTTATGAAGAGTCCGCCGAGAGAAATATTGCTCGACAGGCCGATGAAAGTCTGGCCGTTCACTACAAATTCGATAGCACAACGCATTACGAGTCTTTCATCTCGCCTCGGCCTCTGTTTGATCGTTACCATTTCCTCTCCTTCAGGGCAGTCCCCGAGTTCTTCTGTGGATCTAGAGGCAAGACTGATGCCAGATCGATGAATTAAGACAAAATTACTCATATTTCATAAAACAATTTGATTTTAAAAGGTTTTCATGTCTAGAATGCTGGGGATGCCGGGAATAGAAAGGCGTTTGGTGGCCGAAACTCGAACAGCATGACCGGAAAACGGTCAGTTCAATGCGTGGCTACGGGTCTTCTCAAAGACCACTCAATGGCAGACCTTTTTCCCGGACCCCGCGCCGAGTTCGAGTTATTGAAACTGATCCTGTTCCCTTTTGTTTCAGAATCCGGCTGTCGCTGTCAGAGTCGAGTTTTTCTCTGGAAAACAAACGGTCTCCGGGTTTCATGAATAGGTACTTCGATGGCGAACAAACTAAAACAATGAAGTCCATTTGAGATTCTTATTAACTTGATTAAAATTATTGAATTGAATAAATGGGACAATTCTAGTACTGTTTTGATAAGAGAAAGGGCGGCCTATCAGGCGACAGGCTTCTTTGAGCTTGGAAGGATTGCAGCCGCAGGCCGCGGAAAAGACTTGCAGTTCTTTTTAAAGGAGGTGTTCAGAATGAAACCTTTAACTTTCAACGACACTCCGATGGCGGGAATCATCGCACGCACACGCATTGCGGGGGCAGCCATACTCGTGTTCGTCGCCGTTTCCTTAGCGATTAACGTCGGGGTCGCAACCGCCTCTTCCCTTACGGCGGGAAAGATGTATGTGATAGGTCTTGGAGCCGATACTGTGGTTCAGGCGAATCTGGACGGCACGGGAGCGGTGGGCCTCGGCGACTTGAACGGGTTTCCCGACGGCGGCGTATGCGCGATAGCGATCGATAGCGTGCACAGCAAGATGTATGTGGGCTCCTTTTTCACCACATTGACTCAGGCGAATTTGAACGGCACGGGAGCGGTAGATCTCGGCGACCTCAACGGCACTTCGCATGCAGTATGCGGCGTAGCGTTGGACATACCCAACGGGAAGCTGTATGTAACGAATAACGGCTCCAACTACAATACCGTGAGTCAGGCGAATCTGGACGGCAGCGGAGGGGTGAGCCTCGGCAACCTCAACGGCACACTCACTTCTCCTCAGGCTATAGCATTGGACACAATCCACAGCAAGATGTATGTGACAAATGTCTTCGAAAATACTCTGAGCATGGCGAATCTGGACGGCACCGGAGGGGTGAGCCTCGGCACTCTCAATGACACACTCTCCTTTCCTGACGGTATAGCATTGGATGTAGCGAACGGGAAGATGTACATAGCTAACAATGGCGATAATACGATAGTCCGGGCTAATCTGGACGGCACCGGAGCGGTAAGCCTCGGCACCCTCAACGACACTCTGAACGGACCATGGGGGATCGCCTTGGATCTGATCGGCGGCAAGATATATGTCACCAATAATGGCAATAACACAGTAAGCCAGGCGAATCTGGACGGTACAGACGGGGTTAGCCTCGGCAATCTCGGCGGCAAGTTGAGTTATGCATCCGGGATAGCGCTCAATTTTTCGACCGTCACCCCTTCTTTTCTGCAGAATCTCTCTTTGTACGTGGAGATTCTGTTCGGAATCGGAAATGACGGCGGAGGTATCGGGATTCTCCCGGGCGGGGGAATAATAAACATTCCGCCTGTCGGTCCACCTGATCCGATCTTTCTTACTCTTCGCGATAACATGCCGGAGGTTCTCCAGGCCGTCGAGCTTTATGAAAGCACCCTGGTAGCCGGAGTTCCAATGAACAACACGATAAGACAGGAAAGGAGGCAGGCGTTGCTTATGGCAGTAGAGGCGCTGACGAAGATGCAGTTGTCACTGGGAAAAGCGCTTATCGGCAAATAGAACGCAATTCCTTTCGTGATTGTGCGTGAATCCCTGAAGTTCAAAGGGCGAGGCAAAAAGTCTCGCCTTTTTTCTTGATCCGTTGTCTTCTTTCCCCAAGCCGAGTGATTGTTGTTCAATTGGCGAAAGGGCACTCCCTTCCGTTCCTTGTCCCAAGTCGATTGGATGAATCACGAGCCATAAAGCGATAAGACATTTTATTTATGCTTGCACTCTTGATGGAGTTGCGGTGATGCTTTCTTCTCCGGCGCGCACAGTCTAAAACCCCTTGAAAAAATTAGAAAAAGTTTCTATACTATACTTTCCTCAAAAATTTCGGGGAGGTATCCGTATCTGGACCGGATATTCCGGCATCAGAGACATTGAGCCATGGAAAACCTGAAGAAACTCAGAAACGGGATCGACAAGATTGACGACAAGCTGCTCGATCTTCTGAACAAGCGGGCGAGAATTGTACTCGAGATAGGGCGGATCAAGAGGAAGGAGAAAGCGAATTTTTATTCTCCCGAGCGGGAGAAGGAGATTTTCGACAGGCTCACCTCAAAGAATAAAGGTCCGTTCCCGAACGATGCCTTGAGAATATTCTTCAGGGAGATACTTTCCGCCTCTCTCTCTCTGGAAGAACCTCTTAAGGTCGCCTGTCTCGGTCCCCTCGCGACATTCACCCATCTCGCGGCCCTGAAATATTTCGGGGCGTCTGCGAGCGTCCTGCCCGTTGAGGGCATCAAAGACGTATTCGAATATGTCCATTACGGGAAGTCGGATTTCGGCGTCGTTCCCATAGAGAATTCGAACGAGGGCGTGGTCAGCTATACCCTTGACATGTTTATGGATTACGACCTCAAGATCGTGGGCGAGATCATGCTGAAGATATCCCATAATCTCCTCTCCATGACGGGGGAGATGTCTGACATAAAAAAGATCTATTCTCACCCCCAGGCAACGGCGCAGTGCCGCAGGTGGCTGGAGCAGAACCTGCCCGGCGTACCGGTCCATGAAACGACGAGCACGGCGAAGGCTGCTGAGCTCGCCTCCAGACACGAAGATTCTGCGGCGATCGCGAGCGAGGTTGCGGCCAAGCTCTATGATCTCAGGTTTGTCGAGCATACCATCGAGGATTTCAAGGACAACTACACCCGGTTCCTCATTATCAGCAGGGAGCAGGCAAAGAAGTCGGGAAGAGACAAGACATCGGTAATGTTCTCGATAAAAGACAAGCCCGGTGCTCTCTTCAGCATCCTTGAACCCTTCAAGCAGGCGAAGATAAATCTTACGAAGATCGAATCGAGGCCGTCCAAGAGGAAGGCATGGGAATACATATTCTTCGTCGATATGGTAGGTCATAAGGATGACAAGAAGGTGAAAAGGGTATTGGACGGTGTGAAGGAGCACTGTCTCTATCTCAAAATACTCGGCTCCTATCCGATAGGAGAACTCAATGATTAATCCTCCTGAATATGTCTCTGCGATGAAACCCTATGTGCCGGGCAAACCGGTCGAGGAGCTCGAACGGGAACTTGGGATCAGCGGTTCCGTGAAGCTCGCATCAAACGAGAACCCGATCGGGCCGTCCCCTCTGGCCGTCTCGGCGCTGAGCGCTGCGACGAAGAATCTCAACAGGTACCCCGACGGGAGCGGATACTACCTCAGGAACGCGCTCTCGGAAAAACTCTCCGTCAACCCCGACAGCATCATCCTCGGCAATGGTTCGAACGAACTCCTCGATATCGCCGCTCGGACTTTCATGAGGCCCGGCGATGAGGCTGTCATGGCGCATCCCTCCTTTGTTGTTTATTCCATGGCGGTTCAATCACTGGGGGGAAAGGCGGTGCAGGTGCCTCTCAAGGATTTTACCCATGACCTCACGGCTATGTTGCATGCGGTGACGGAGAAGACGAGGATGGTCTTCATAGCGAACCCGAACAATCCGACCGGCACGATGAACAAGAAAGAAGAATTCGACCGGATGATGGAGGGGATGCCCGATGGGATTCTGACGGTTGTCGATGAGGCATACTATGAATATGTCTCCGACCCTGACTATGCGGACAGCATGAAATGGTTCGGAAAGGGAAAGGACATTCTCATCCTGAGGACCTTCTCGAAGATATATGGACTCGCGGGCCTGAGGATCGGTTACGGCATCGCGAAGGGCTACATCATTACCGAGATGAATAAACTCAGGCCGCCTTTCAACACGAATTCGATCTCTCAAGTGGCTGCTCTTCATGCCTTGCGCGACGAGGAGCACGTTGCGCGATCCCGAAATATGAACGATGAGGGGAAGCGTTATCTCTATCGGGAGCTGGAGAGGCTCGGGCTTGTGTACGTGCCGACAGAGGCAAACTTCATTTACATGCCGGTGAAAGGCTCGATGGACCTCTACGAGAGGCTGCTTCGTTCCGGAGTCATCGTGAGGCCGATGGGGCCGGATGCGATAAGGGTGACGATCGGACTCCCCGAAGAAAACAGACGGTTCATCGAAGCGTTCGGGAGCGTCATGCGGTAATCCGGCAGCGGGCATTT
>DASPUT010000125.1 GCA_035622735.1 Thermodesulfovibrionales bacterium
CCTCATACCCCTCGGGCCGCAATATCCGCTCGCAGCTCTTCAGCACTATCTCCTCATCATCAACCATCAGTATCTTCCCCTTCATCCTCTATCCTCCTTTAATCCCATTCTTCATATCTCCCATGGAGCGATGTATTGGTCCCCCCCTTACATAGCTGACTCGACCCTTACCGCCGCAAGCGGCGCTCCCCCGTTCACCGGGGGATGGGTCAGGACGTTGACTTTTGCATGAGCAAAATGGACCGGTGCGAATACGGTGCCCTCCGGAACTTCGTCCGTCACGAGGGCCTTTAAATACACTTCACCCCTCTTTGATTTTACCCTTACAAAGGTGTCATGCGCGATATGATACTTCTTCGCATCGCCCGAGTTTATCTGAAGGCATGCCTGAGGTGTCACAGAGTCAAGATTCTTCGAGAGTACGGACAAGGCCCCGGAATGCTGGAGCAGATTCGCGGTCACCAAAAACAGCGGATACTCATCGCTTGTCTTCTCCTGCGCTTCAAGCGCTACAGGATTGAAGGCAGGCTTCAGCCCCTTTCTTCCGTCTTCGGGCATCATGGCGGCCATTTGCCGCCTGATCTCATCGATCCCTTTCCCCAATTCCCTGTTCTCGATTCTCGCCAGATTCCTGAATATCATCCAGTCAGGGATAGACTCCCCTGTCTCCGATACGATCTTTGTTATCCTCTGGACGGCCCCTGTTGCAGACATGAATGTACCGTCTTTTTCTGCCCAGCTGCTTGCAGGGAGTACGACGTCAGCAATCTTTGCGGTCTCGCTGAGAAATATGTCCTGGACAATGAGCAGTTCCAATCCCTTCAGTCTCTTCTCGACTGTCGGCGTATCGGGGAAGCTCACGAGGGGATTCTCTCCCATGATGAAGAGCGCCTTCATTTCATTCGGTTCGTAAAACATTCCGTAGATATCTTTTCCGTCTTTCAACGGTCTGATGCCCGTCATCCACATGCCGAGGGTATTCGAGAACTCAGCGGGTATCTGAAGTGTCTCCGGTGCATCCCCCATGAGAAGGACGAGATTCGCTGCGGCGAGGAGGGTGTTCAGGCTCATCGCGTTTTCTGAGGCATTCGAGGTGAGGGCGAGGAGCCTCTTTCCGGACGCGGCATACGAACGTGCAAGATTCACAATCTCATCTTCGGACAGGCCTGTCATCCCCGAGACCGCCGACGGCGTGTACGGGAAGAGACTGCTCACGAAGTCATGAAAGCCCCGCAGGGAAGCAGCCTTTGCCGTATCATAAAGCCCCTCGTCGATAATCACTTTCATCACGCCGTTCAGAAGGGCAACTCCGGATCCCGGTTTCAGTCTCAGCCACTGTTTGCTGTTACGCGCGAGTTTCGTCTCTTTCGAGTCTGCAACAACAAGCTTTTTGCCGTAATACTTGGCAAGGATGAAATTCAATCCCCAGACGGGAAGGGTTGAGGTTATATCCGATTCCACAACAAGGATAAAGTCGGCATGCAGCGGCGCATCCCAACCAATCGGTAACGTATCGATCCCGAAAGCGCGGTGTATCGCCTCCTGGGCCTTTGCATACCCGAACCGCGCGGCAGAGTCTATGTTATCCGTGCCGATGACCTCGCGCATGAATTTCTGGAACATGTAATTGTCTTCCATCGAACACCTCTGGGAGCCGATGGCGCCCACGGCCGAAGGGCCGTATTTTCCCTTTATGGCCCGAAGTCTCTCCATGGTATATTCGAGGGCTTCCGTCCATGAAACCGCTGTCAGGGTCCCGTCTTTCCTAATCATCGGTTTTGTCACCCTGTTCTCCGAATAGATGTAGTCGAAGCCAAACCTTCCTCTGCTGCAGAGGTCCCCGCTGTTTACCCCGACCCCCTCCTTCCCTCTCGCCCGCACGATCCTCCCTTCCCGGATACTCATGTTTGTCGTGCAACCGCATCCGCAATAGGGGCAGATTATTTCCTGTTCATCGACATACCATGCCCTCGACTGGTGCCGGTACGGCTTGCTGCCGAGCGCTCCCACAGGGCAGGTGTCGATACACTGTCCGCAAAACTCGCAGTCGAGCGTTTCTTCAAAGGGGGGGCTTATCTTCATGCCGAATCCCCTCTTGATAAAGCTGATCGCTCCGACCCCCTGGTGCTCATAACAGAGCCTCACGCACTTCCCGCAGAGGATACATCGGTTCGGATTGCGCTCGACGATAGGAGAGTCGGTCAGCTCCGGTTCGTGCCTTCTTTCGGCAATAAACCTGTTTTGGGAAGGCCCGTATTGGAACGCGAGATCCTGAAGGGTACATTCCCCGGCCTTGTCGCAGATGGGACAGTCGAGCGGATGGTGGATCAAGAGAAGCTCGAGAACGGTCTTCCTCGCCTTTGCAAGCCTCGGCGTTTCCGTATGGACCGTCATGCCCTCTCTCACCGGCGTCGCACAGGAAGCAAGGAGCTTTTTTTCTCCCTCCACCTCCACAACGCAGAGTCTGCATCCCCCGAACGGCTTGAGCCTCTTGTCATAACAGAGGTTAGGGATATAAATGCCGTTCTTCAGGGCTGCCTGTAGGATTGTGCTGCCGCTTTCGGCCTTTATGCCTTTTCCGTTTATCGTCAGTTCCATGAGTCCTCTATTCCTCCCTTCCGGCCGCTTCAGTCTGAACGCAGAGAAGTTCTTCCCTCATGCTCCTCGGGCCGATCCCGATCGAGCCGAACTTGCAGGTTTCGTAGCACGAGCGGCACTGTATGCAGAGCGCCTGATCGATGCGGTGGGGTTGTTTCTTCTCTCCGGAAATCGCCTTGCGGGGACAGGCCCTCGCGCAGGCGCCGCACCCTTTGCACTTTTCTCCTTCGATGAAAAAGGTGCAGAGATCGCGGCACACCCCCGCTTTGCACCATAGATCCCTGATATGAGAATCATACTCCTCCCTGAAGTATCGGATGCTCGAAAGCACGGGGTTCATCGCCGTCTGTCCCAGTCCGCAAAGGGATGTCTCTTTCACCTCGAGCGCAAGGTCTTCCATGACTTCTATATCGCCCTCTTCACCGCGCCCTTCCGTTATACCTTTCAACTTGTCCAGCAACACCTTTGTGCCCAATCTGCAGGGCGGACACTTTCCGCAGGATTCATCGGAGGCGAACTCAAAGACGAATTTTGCGGCGCTTACCATGCAGTTCAGATCGCTCATGACGGCGATTCCGCCTGAACCCACAATGGCTCCCAGTTTCGTGACGTCTTCATACGTCACTGGTACATCGAGGAGGTGTTCAGGGATGTACCCGCCCGTGGAGCCTCCAACCTGGACGGCCTTCAGTCTTCTTCCCTTCTCCATCCCTCCGCCTATATCGTTTATGATCGATGAGAGACTGATTCCCATCGGAACTTCGATAAGGCCGGTATTATTGAGCGGACCGCTCAACGTGAATATCTTCGTGCCGGGGGACTTTTCCGTGCCTACGCTCCTGTACCATTCCGCGCCCTGCAGAATGATCTGCGGTATGTTGGCAAATGTCTCGACGGTATTGATCACCGTAGGCTCGTCCCAAAGACCCTTTTCGACAGGATAGGGAGGTCTCGGATTCGGCATGCCGCGTTTGCTCTCTATCGACATGAGGAGGGCGGTCTCTTCACCGCAGACAAACTCGTCAGCACTCTTCGCCAGTTCTATATCAAAATCAAACCCCGTCCCGAGTATATTTTCGCCGAGGAGTCCGTATTCTCTCGCCTCAGTTATGGCGATATTCAGCCTGTGGATAACGATCGGATATCCTGTTCTCACATACACATACCCCTTATGCGCCCCTATCGCCTTAGCTCCGATTATCATCCCTTCAATAACAATGTGGGGCTCGACTTCTATGGTGCTCCTGTTGCAGATAATATATTTCGAATCCGAATCGGCCTTAGCGCAGATTTCCCATTTGATCCCCGTAGGGATCCCGGCTCCTCCCCTGCCGCGAAGCCCCGACATCTTAATCTCGTGTATGATCCGTTCCGGCGTCATTTCCGTCAGCGCCTTCGCAGCGGCCTGATAACCGTCACGGGCGATATATTCATCGATCTTCTCCGGATCGATCATCCCCTTATTTCGCAGGGCCCTCAGGACCTGGAGATTAAAGAATGGTATATCCTGAATCCCCGGCAGGGGCAGCTTCTTAACGGGCTCCTTGTACATGAGGCGTTCGACCGGTCTTCCCTTGATGAGATGCTCCTCAACAATAATGGGCACATCGGCCATCGAGACCTTTTGGTAGAAGACCTTATCGGGATAGACAATCATAACCGGGCCCTGGGCGCAGAAGCCGTTACAGGCGGTCAACAGAATATTAATCTCGCTTGAGAGACCCCTACTCTTGATCTCATCCTTGAGGGTCTGCCTTATCTTCAGGCTGCCCGCCGCCGTGCAGCCCGTGCCCCCACACAACATGATACTCACTCGATAATTTTCCATCTGTCCTCCTTCGAAACTCCTGAGCATGTGTCCGTT
>DASPUT010000126.1 GCA_035622735.1 Thermodesulfovibrionales bacterium
ATGATCGATCTCCATACCCACAGCATATTCAGCGACGGAGAACTCCTGCCCTACGAGCTTGTGAGGAGGGCGATCGCGATGGGTTACAGCGCTCTCGCGATCACGGACCATGTGGATGAATCGAACATAGACTTTGTGATACCGAGGATCGTGAAGGCGGTAAAAAAAATTCGTGACTTCGTTCCGATTGAGGTGATTCCGGGCACCGAGATAACTCATGCACCGCCCAAGCTCGTGGCCGATCTCGTGAAGGAGGCGCGTTCTCTCGGGGCAAGAATTGTCCTTGTCCATGGAGAGACGATCGTTGAACCGGTGCCGGAGGGGACCAACAGGGCCGGGATAGAGGCCGGAGCGGATATCCTGTCGCACCCCGGGCTGATCACGACAGAGGACGTCCTCCTTGCGAAGGACAAGGGCGTTGTCCTCGAGATTACCGCCCGGAAGGGGCACTCACTTTCGAACGGATATGTGGCGAAGGAGGCGATTAAGTTCGGGGTGCCGGTGACGATAAACACCGACTCCCACAGCCCGGGAGATCTCATCACGCGGGAGACTGCGAGGAAAATACTCATGGCTTCCGGCATAGAGGAAAGCCGAATTGAATCGATATTCGAAAACGCAAAAGGACTTGTTGAAAAAGCTTTGAGGGGGAATTAATGCCAAAGGCCATTAAGAAGAAGATTGCGAAACCGGCGAAGAAAGAGGAAGACGTAAGCAATATCGTCCATCGAGTAAGGGAATCGCTCGGTGAGAGGCAGAGATTCCTCTTGCCCGTGTTCATTGGCGCGGTCGTAGTCCTTCTTGTCGTGGCGGGGATTTCCCTCTACCGTTCAAACATGAACGCAAAGGCCGAGACCCTTGAATATGAAGGCTACCGGGCTTACTACGGGTTTCAGCAGAAACAGCCGTTCCAGAAGGGAGAGCAGTACCAGAAGGCCCTGGAGGATTTCAGGAAGGCTAACGAGATGCGGAAATCGCCATTCGCACTCTTCTATATCGCGAGCTGCTACGACGGTATGGGAAAATACGAGGATGCGTTGAAGGCCCTGAACGAATTGAATGAACGGTTTCCCGATGATGAGAAGTTTGTTCCCCTCACCTACTATAAGATGGCGGTGATCGCCTTCAAGAAAGGGGATAAGGATGCCGCCCTCAAACTCCTCGACACGCTCTACAATTACCGTACCGGCTCATTCAAAGACCTTGCCCTCATGGAGTCTGCACGAATCCTTGAGTCGATGGGAAAGACGGAAGAGGCCGCCAAGAAACTTGAAGAACTCAAGAAGAATTTTCCGAACTCGCCGTTCCTGAGGGCTCCGCAAGGACAGCCGCCAGCTTCTTAATGGAAACTACATAACGTTTTTCAAACCTCCGCCATGATCGGCTCAGGAGGAACCTCTTTCAGGGCTGAACTCCGGCAGACCAGATACCTGATGAAGTGAAGGTAGTTCGCATCTCTTTCTAAAATTTCGACTCCCATCCCGTTCTTTCCGGTCTTGGTCGGGGCCTTTATCACTTTCCCAGTCGGAGTTTTCCAGGCCCTCTTGACCTTAACCCGCAATCGTGAGGTCAAACCTTGGGGCAGATACAGCGTTATTTCAAGAACCGTATCCGGGGCTTTCGGATAGTTTGTTCTTATGAACATGCCCTGCAGGGAAAAATCGCTCGATATCCCGGCGCGTCTCATACCGTCAGATACGAACTCGACGTCACAGCGTTTAATGAATCTCTTGTGTCTTCTTCTATCAGCCACCGCTTCTGGCCTCAGCGCAAGGGTTGGGGGCCGCACCGAAAACCGGAAATATGCCCTGGACTCCGATGTGCATGAGGCGATCCTCCTTTATTCTATTGCGAATATCACTTAGTCACACTTTGAACCCTAGCGCTCGAGATGTCAATCCTACCTGGGTAGGGGGAGAGTTTCAGGACTGGCACAGGCTACAGGAACGTCAATGGCGCGGACGTCGGGCAGTCTTTTATCATTCTTGAAGGAGTAAAGAATAAGGAAGGATTCCTCTTCTAGCGACAGAGCATCTTTACAGAAGGAAACGGGAAACCAGGGAAGCCGGAGTCAATCGTTCACGTACGAATCTTTTTTATTGACCGACGCGATTATCTTCTTGTTCGATCTCTTCTTTTTCGGTTTCTGATAGACGGCCTTCTTCATCGTTGCCCTATCATCGCGGTCCATGCAGAACTTTTCTTTTGGGGGGAGATAGATCGTCTCTCCGGTCTTGAGCACCTTCATGCCGTCATTGAGTTCGTTGATCACACCGATCGGCACGCCGGTCTTGGATGCGATCTTCTTAAGGGTGTCTCCCTTCTTTACCGTATAGGCAGCGATCGTGAACCGTTCCTCCTCAGGAATCTTTGCGAGATTTTCGATGAAAAGGTCTTTCTTCCCGGCGGGAATTCTCAATGCATAGGACGTAACATTCGGAGGCGTGCTCCATCTCCTGAGTTCCGGGTTCAGTTCTTTCACCGCGGTCTCCGTGGTCTGCGCGCAACTGGCTGCAACGTCGAGGTCGACCGGCTTGTCAATGACCACCTCATCGTATTCGAAGGGAGAATGATATGCGAGATTTTCGAAGCCATACGCCTTCGGGTCCATGGCGATCTGCTTTGCAGCGATAAACCTCGGCACATACTCTTTCGTCTCGTCCTTTATGTAGCGGGTATTGAGAAGGGCCCAGTAGTCGTCGCTCCTGGACCTGTTCAGCGCCTTGAGAATCTTCCCTTCGCCTGCATTGTATGCGGCCATCGCCAGGTTCCAGGATCCGAACATCTCGTAGAGGTCCTTGAGATAATTTGCCGCCGCCTCGGTCGACTTCACGGGGTCTCTCCTCTCATCACGCCACCAGTCTATCTTGAGGCCGTACCTCTTTCCCGTCTCCGCTATGAACTGCCAGGGGCCCACTGCCCTCGCCACGGAATAGGCGTTCGGGCTGAAGCCGCTCTCGATGAGGGGAAGAAAGGCTATATCTTCGGGGACTTTGTTCTGCCGCAGGATCTCTTTCATCAAATCGAGGTACTTCCCGGACCTCTGGAGCCAGAGCGTAAACCGTTCCCTAATCCGCTCGGTGAACAAGGCGATGTTTCTCGCAACTGCCCTCGTGACAAGGGGTTTGGAAGAGTGCGGTGCGCCACCCGGGTCCTTTGCTGCGGCGGGCTGGTCAGTTTCGGTCTGTTGCTCCGGAGCTTGTAAAATGACGGGGGCCTGCTCTGTCTGTTGTTTATTCTGTTCAAGGAGAGGTTCATCGGGGAGACGACCTTCGCCCCTTGAGGCAGTCGGCACGACAGAATAACAGAGAGTAAAGAACAGGAAACAGAAAAAGACAAAAAACCGCTTCTTCAGCATACGCCATATTCTTAGCTGAAAAATGATGATTTGTCAAGGATTTTTTGTTCTGACGGCGACGGAGCGTACTGATTGCGGGAGAGCCTCGCTTTACAAAATTTCTGATGAAATGTTAGATTTTTCTGTGAGATACGGCGAGCGTGCCATAAAGAAATCCCTCCTGGAGACATGGGATAATCCGAATGTCGGGAGGGACTATGACATCGACATCAGTTTCCCTGAGTTCACCTGTATCTGCCCCCGCTCCGGCTACCCAGACTTTGCGACTATACGGATACACTATATCCCCGACAAAAAGATCATTGAGCTCAAATCCCTGAAGCTCTACCTGAATTCATATAGAGATCTCCCGGTGTCCCATGAGGAGGTTACGAACAGGATATACTCGGAACTCATAGGGCTCCTGAAACCGAGGTTCTTGGAGGTCATCGGAGACTTCAACGCGAGGGGAAACGTAAAGACTGTAGTGTCGGTTCGTTCCGATAAGGCAGGTCGATGCAAGACCTGAGAAGCGTTATCCCCGTTTTGCCCTCTCGATAAAGAGCTTCATCTTTCTCGGGTCTTTTTTGCCCTTTCCTTCTTCTACGCCGCTGCTCACATCAACAGCATGGGGATTTACCCACCGAACCGCCTTCTCGATATTGTCAGGATTCAGTCCCCCTGCGAGGATTATCTTTCCGAACTGTTTCGCCTCAACCGCGATGTCCCAGTTGAATATCTGCCCCGTGCCTCCGAGGGATTCAGGAGTAAAGGTGTCGAGAAGGTATGCAGAAACACGATAATGTCTCAGGGGTTCCAGGTCGCTCAACTCCCTCACCCGTACCGCCTTTATGACCCTTCCCGACATCACGCATGCCTCCGGGGGTTCGTGGCCGTGCAACTGGGCGATATCGATGGCAGCATGTCGGATGATCCTCTCTATCTCATCCGGTTTCTCGTCGACGAACACGCCGACAGTCGACAGGAAGGGCGGAAGTTGGCGGACAATATCCCTGGCAGCATCCGGCGAGATGTTCCTCGGGCTTTTCTTGTAAAAGACAAACCCCACGGCATCCGCGCCGTATTCGGCTGCAAGTAAGGCATCACCGATGTTTGTGATGCCGCATATCTTCACTCTTACCACTGCCTGTACTCACTGGTGCATGACGCACCCGAAACAACAAGGAGACGTTGACGAGCGCACCTGTGCAAGGAGATTCTTAACCGACAACCGGCAGTTTCGCGAGGGACTCCCGAATCATTTCGTCGGGATAGACAAAGTCCTCAAGCTTTCCGGAAAGATAATTTTCATAGGCCGCGAGATCGAGGTACCCGTGACCGCTCAGGTTAAAGAGAATGGTCTTCGTCTTCCCCTCCTCCCTGCATCGTATCGCCTCGTTTATCACGGTGACGATGGCATGTGCGCTCTCAGGAGCCGGTATGATGCCCTCCGATCGGGCAAACTTGACGGCTGATTCAAAAACCGCAGTCTGTCCGCATGCCACCGCCTCTATGAGCCCATCATGATAGAGTTGACAGAGGAGCGGCGCATCGGCATGATACCGCAGTCCGCCGGCATGAATCCCGGGAGGCACAAAATCATGTCCAAGCGTGTACATCATGAGCAGCGGGGTCAGCCCGGCCGTGTCACCGAAATCGTACCTGAATTCGCCTTTTGTGAGGGTGGGGCAAGACGTGGGTTCCACGGCGATGACCCGCAGATCCTTGCCGGCTATCTTATCCTGCAGGAAGGGGAAACTGATCCCCGCAAGATTGCTTCCGCCCCCGCAGCTCCCGACGATGATATCCGGGTAATCGTCGATCAGTGCAAACTGTTTCTTGGCTTCCTGGCCGATGACCGTCTGATGGAGCAAGACATGATTCAATACCGAGCCGAGGGCGTAGTTCGTATCGCTGTGGGTTGCGGCATCCTCCACAGCCTCTGATATGGCGATTCCGAGACTCCCGGGACATTCAGGGTCTGCTTCGAGGATCTTCTTGCCCGAATTGGTGACCTGCGAGGGGCTCGAATGGACGGTCGCACCCCACGTCTCCATCGCGATCCTCCGGTATGGCTTTTGATTAAAGCTCACTTTCACCATATATACGGTTACATCAAGTCCGAAGAGGCTCCCGGCAAGGGCCATCGAGGACCCCCATTGGCCCGCGCCCGTCTCGGTGGCTATCCTCCTGATCCCGGCCTTCTTGTTGTAGAATGCCTGGGGGATGGACGTGTTCGGCTTGTGGCTGCCCGCAGGACTCACCCCTTCATATTTGTAATAGATCTTTGCAGGGGTTCCGATCGCCTTTTCAAGCCTGTGGGCCCGATAGAGCGGGGCCGGCCTCCAGAGGGTGTATATATCGAGCACTTCCTCGGGTATGTCGATCCACCGCTGATTGGAGACCTCTTGCTCTATGAGCGCCATAGGGAATATGGCTGATAAGTCATCGGGGCCAACAGGTTTGAGCGTTGCCGGATGGAGCGGAGGTTTCGGGAGATGGGGCATGTCAGCCATGATGTTGTACCACTGTTTCGGTATCTCCCTGTCCGGGAGCACTATCTTTGTTTCCTGCATAGGATCCTCCTCATCGAAAATAAGTTTATCAGCGTAACGTTCCTCTCAATTCATCGATCTTCCCCGCGATATCCCGGGACTCTATGAGGGATGTGCCGATAAGCATGGCGTCTATTCCGGCGGCATCCAGCCGCTGCACGTCATCCCTGGTCTTGATGCCGCTTTCACTGACCGTAATCCTATCGGGCGGTATCTCCCGTTTCAGGAGAAAGGTCGTCTCCATATCCACCGCGAGGCTTTTCAGATCTCTGTTGTTTATCCCTATGATGTCCGTATCGAGGCGGAGTGCCCCTTCGAGTTCCCTAAAGTCGTGCACCTCGAAAAGGACGGAAAGACCGAGCTCCCCGCAGAGATCGAGATATTCTCCAGCCTGCGCCTTTTCGAGGAGAGCTCCGATGAGGAGTACCGCATCCGCTCCGTATGCCTTCGATTCATAGATCTGGTATTCATCGACGATGAAGTCTTTTCTCAGCACCGGCCTCGTGACGATCCGTTTCACGGCCTCTATGTACCTCAGGTCGCCAAGGAAGAAATCTTCCTCCGTGATGACAGAGACCGCGTCGACAGACTTCTCTTCATAGACGGACGCCACCTGACCAGGGTCGAAATCTTTTTTAATGAGTCCCCGTGACGGGGAGGCCCGTTTTATCTCTGCGATGATTCTAATACGTCCCGCTCCTCTTCTGACGGCCGCAGTGAAGTCCCGCGGCTTCTCGACTTCCTGAATCCGAGCCTTCAGTTCGTTTCGGGAGACGTTCCTCTTTCTATCGTCCAGGCGCTCCCTCTTCTTTTCTGCTATCGCATGAAGGACTGACATCTTTAAATTTTAAGGCAACGGGTGATGATTTTACAACTCCGGGAAAGCAGTATCCGCGGGAACGTTGGCGGGGGGCGGGTTTCATGAGGTTGTGATATAATTGCCCATCATGGATACGAAGGACAGAATCGCAAAGGCGGCGGGCGTCATGTCTGCAGCGACCTTCGCAAGCCGCATCCTCGGCTATCTGAAGGATATGATCATCGCAGGGTACTTCGGCGCGACCGGACTTTCCGACACATTCTTTGTCGCCTTCAGGATTCCGAACCTCCTGAGGGAGCTCTTTGCCGAGGGCTCGATGTCTTCGGCATTCATACCGGTCCTCACGGAATACCGGACAAGAAGCGGGGACGAAGAGGTGAAGCGGATCGTGAGGATAACCTTCACCTTCATCGTGATCGTTCTCGGGCTGCTCTGTCTTGCCGGCGTCCTGTTTGCACCTCAGATAGTCGCTCTCATCGCGCCGGGGTTCCTGAAGGAGAGCGGAAAATTCTCGCTCACCGTTCTCCTCACGAGGATCATGTTTCCTTTTCTCCTTTTCATAAGTCTCGCTGCTCTCGTCATGGGTGCGCTCAACACGAGGAGGGTCTTCTTTGTTCCCGCCTTCGCCCCCGCGATGCTCAACGTGACGATCATCGGTCTGGTGCTCCTCCTTGTTCCGGTCCTGGAGCAGCCGATCATCGCTGTCGCCATCGGTGTCGTTCTCGGCGGGTTTGTGCAGTTCGCCTTCCAGCTCCCCTCTTTCTTCCGGCAGGACTACGACCTGAGGCCCTCCTATGATTTCGGCCATCCCGGTCTGAAGAGGATGTCGGTCCTCATCCTCCCGGCAACGATGGGAATGGCGGCAGCCCAGATCAACATCTTCATCAGCACGATTCTCGCGTCTTATCTTCCGCAGGGGAGCATCACCTATCTCTACTACTCCATGAGGCTCATTCAGTTTCCGATAGGCATCTTCGGAGTCGCGATGGGTATGGCGGCCCTCCCTGCATTGTCAGAGCATGCGGCAAAGGGAGAGATGGATAAACTGAGGGAGGATTTCTCCTTTGCCCTGAGGCTCCTCTTCTTCATCACCGTGCCGTCAATGGCGGGGCTGATCGCGCTACGGGAACCGATTGTGAATATGCTCTTTCAGCGGGGCGCGTTCGATTACACCGCAACGATCGGGACGGCGCAAGCGCTGCTCTTCTACTCCCTCGGCATATGGGCCGTTGTCGGCGTGCGGGTAGTGACCGCCACCTTCTATTCCCTGCAGGATACAAGGACGCCGGTAAAAATTGCGATCGTCGCGATGCTCACGAATGTCATGATGAGCCTTATCCTCATGGGGCCCCTGAAGCATGCCGGATTGGCCTTCGCGAATGCGCTCGCTTCGGGTGTCAACTTTGCGCTCCTCTTCTATTTCTTGAGAAGGAAACTCGGCCGCATCGATGCGAAGAGGATATTCCGGTCTTTTTTCAAGGTATGCGGCGCTTCATGCGTCACGGGCGTTTCAGGCTGGCTTGTCGTGCGGGGCGTCATTTGGCAATCGCAGGGAAGGTTTATGGAAAAGGCGCTCTACCTTTCGGGCACGATCGCGTTCTGCCTGATCCTCTATCTCGGCATCTGCTTTCTTCTCCGGACTGACGAGGTGGGTTATCTTTATGCCATAATAGGTAAGAGGCGCGCAGGAGGGAAAGCATGATTATCAGGAACCTGGTTGTCGGCCCGCTGCAGGTAAACTGTTTTGTCGTAGGAGATGAGGCTTCGGGGAAGGCTGTCGTCGTGGACCCGGGGGACGAGCCGGACAGGATCATCGAACTCCTGAAGAAAGAGGAACTCACCGCGGAATACATCGTCTGCACCCACGCCCATTTCGACCACGTGGGGGCGGTACCTGACATCAAGAAGACTACTCACGCGAAAATAATCATCCACCGGGATGAACTCGATATCTATCACGGTGCGAGGGACATGGCGGCTTTCTGGGGCTATGACCTCGATCCCCTCCCCGAACCCGACATCCTCGTTGGGGAAGGTGATGAGGTGAGGGTCGGGGCCCTCACGTTCGTGGTCCTCCACACCCCGGGACACAGTCCGGGCGGCATCTGCCTCTCGGGAGAGGGAATCATCCTGACGGGAGATACGCTTTTTGCCGGTGCCGTGGGAAGGACGGATTTCCATGGCGGGGATATGGGTAAACTGAAACGTTCCTTCGACAGACTCATGTCGCTTCCTCCGGACACCGAGGTCCTTACCGGACACGGTCCGAATTCGACCATAGGGAGAGAGCGCGTCGACAACTTCTTTCCGAAATTATTTGCTTGACAAAGCTCTCATTAACTGGCATATTTAGCTATCATGGTCTGAGCTTCTCAGCATTAACGGGTTCCTGAGAATCGTCGATTGTTCGGGTTTCCCGACCCAAGGCCGCGGGTCTTGGGATTTTTATTTTCAGGAGGAAGGATGGGCACAAAACTCTATGTAGGCAACATTTCGTTTCAGGCAACGGAGGATGACCTGAAAGACCTCTTCTCGCAGGCCGGAGAAGTGGTATCCGTAAAGATGATCACCGATGGCGCAACCGGCAGGTCGAGGGGTTTCGGCTTTGTCGAAATGAGCTCGGAAGCCGATGCCCAGAAGGCGATCACGATGTTCAACGGCAGCAGCTTTGTGTCGCGGAATATCGTTGTGAGCGAGGCAAAACCCCAGGAGAGAAGGGAAAGGGGCCCGAGAGAAAGAAGCGGTTTTGGCGGTAAGCACCAGGGGGGGAGAAGGTAGTCTGAGCCTTTCTTTTTAGAGCAGATTCAGGAACCCATCAAGATCATAGAGCCGAGGGATAATCCCAGTTCTTTTGAAACCACATCACATTTAGACTGAAACAGGTAGAATACTGTCTTGTGAGGGTCTGACAGCGTTTCGAAATTTCCCTGTCCCTTGCTTATGACAAGCCGTGCCTGCCGGTATCTCCGCAGGAAATCATCGGACGTCCACTCGAGGATTGTTCCGACGGCGTCGGACCCGTTGTCGACAACCTCGCAGACCTCTGTCAAATGAGCCTCCCGCGCATCTTCACGGGTGCAATCGTTGATCACCGGCGAGCCCTTAACAACGGCGATAATGGTTTTGCCCAGGGACTGTAACGTTTCGATGAAGATTCTGTCAAAGACTATCTCCCCGGCATTGTCAAGGAGGTAGAGTATCTCATCGGCATCGGAAAGCGCCGAAAGAAAGGACTGATAATCGTCAACGGCAAGCGGGGCGTGCAACGCCCGTTCAATGGTGCCTTCGATATCGACGGAGGTGAATATGCCGAAGTCTATGACGTTGCCGGCTATGGCGAGCCTTGCCGCTGTCTTTAGCGGATCGGGACTTTCGAGAACGATCTTCTTGAGCGATGGATAGATGCCGAGGGATATCCGGTTGTATTCAGATTTTATCCCCTGAAAGGGGTCCTTCTGCAGGAGGCCCCTGATCCTCCGGTGAATGAATGTCGTTGCATGAGCAGGCGGCTTTTCCGTATCGGTATTCAGGATATCTTCGAGAACAGCCTTTACGATCCTCTCCTGGGTTTCTCTCTCCTTCGTCCCGAACCTCAGGGCTATGAGGGATTGCTTGAGGAAACACGGAAAACAATCGAGGTGGACCTTCATCGTGAGACTCCTCCGGACGGAGGCAGATGATGAGCCTGAGGAAGCTTGAGACCCACGCAACGAAGCATCATTTCTTTGATCAACCTGTCTCGAAAAGGTTTCTATCTGCCTTTCAGCGCTTCCGCTTTTTCCCGCACCTCGGTTGCCATCCTCTTCTTATACTGCCGGAGTTTTTTCACAATGCGTCCCTCCTTTCTGCCGATAATCTGCGCGGAGAGCAGAGCGGAGTTTTTTGCGCCGGCTTTGCCGACAGCCATCGTGGCAACGGGAACCCCCGGAGGCATCTGGACCGTACTGAGGAGGGAATCGAACCCCTGAAGCGGTGAAGAGTTAATCGGAACGCCGATCACGGGGAGTATCGTATGGGACGCCACGACACCGGCAAGATGTGCTGCTGCCCCTGCTGCGGCGATGATCACCTCTATCCCCCTACGTTCCGCACCGGAAGAAAGGTCGAGAACGCGGTCGGGACTCCTATGGGCAGATGCCACGGTCATTTCATAGGGAATTCCGAAAGCATCGAGAATCTTCGACGCCTCTGTCATCACAGGAAGATCTGAATCGCTTCCCATTATTATTAAGACCTGTGGTTTCATCGATAACCTCCCGTTTCAGCGGTTCCTGAACGATCCTTCTGCGCGATCGTCCGCAGTCTCATGCCTGCCGTCTCAGTGCCCTGTCAGCGATGTCATTTCGATAGTGCATTCCTTCGAAATGAATCTTCTCTATCGCCCGGTATGCCCTCTCTTTTGCATCCTTTATGCCGCTCCCGAGAGCAGTAACCCCGAGCACCCTCCCCCCTGATGTAACGATGCTGCCGTTACTGAAAGACGTTCCCGCGTGGAACACAACGATATCTTTCTCCTGTTTCACCGTATCGAGTCCTGATATGAGTATTCCTTTTTCATACTGGCCGGGATATCCTCCCGATGCGAGTACCACGCAAACTGATGAATCGGGTTTCCACCTGATATTCATTTCGGACAATTTGCCGTCGGTCACTGAGAGGGCGACGTCAACGAGATCGGAATCCAGCCGAGAAAGCACCGGCTGCGTCTCGGGGTCGCCGAGCCTGCAGTTGAACTCAAGGACATAGGGGATATTATTCCTTATCATGACTCCCGCATAGAGCACACCCTTGTATCGGATTCCCTCGGCCTTCAGTCCCCTCATGGCGGGCCGCATGACCTTCTCCATGATCGCCGTCTCCATTTCCCTCGTGATCACCGGCGCAGGGCTATACGCACCCATTCCACCGGTATTCGGCCCCTTGTCGTCGTCAAAAATTCTCTTGTGGTCCTGTGAACTCGCCATCGGGACCAGAGTCTTCCCGTCGAGGAAGGCCATGAAAGACGCTTCTTCGCCGTCGATGCACTCTTCGACGACTACCCGGTTCCCGGCCTCACCGAATGCCCGTTCTTTCATGATCAGCCTGAGGGCCGTTATCGCTTCGTCTACGGTCTTCGCCACGAATACACCCTTTCCTGCCGCAAGCCCTTCGGCCTTGATGACAATCGGTGCCCCCTTCATCCGGACGTGATCTTCCGCATGGACATAGGAAGTGAATACGCTGTATTCCGCCGAGGGAATTCCGTATCTCCTCATGAAATCCTTGGCGAAGATCTTACTCGACTCTAACTGAGCCGCCTCGCGTGAAGGACCGAGGATCCGTCTCCCTTCCTTTTCAAAGGCATCGACAATCCCTCTCGAAAGGGGGTCTTCGGGCCCGACGATGGTCAGGTCTATCCACTCATATTTGACAAAATTAATCAGGTCTGCGAAGGAGTCAAGCCCGATATCGATGCACTCCGCTATCTCCGAAATTCCGGCATTTCCCGGGGCGCAGTAAATCTTATCCACGTGCCGCGACTGAGATAGCTTCCAGACGATGGCATGCTCCCGTCCGCCACCCCCGATTACGAGAACCTTCATTTCTCCTATACTCCTTTTCTGTCACCCATCGAGAGATCGTTCCGGCAATGATACGATGCCTGGAAGACGCTGATCCCCCTTCTCTGCTGCGCCGATGCTCAGAGGCGATATATCCTGAGAGAGGACTCCATGATGGAACGCGAGCGCCTGCTATTATAACAAATTCGCTTTCTCCGTTTGCCGTCGTCGATACCGGGCATGAATTTCTGGACGCTCACTGAGCGTCTAAAACTTCGTTCTCCCGAGGTACTCTGCGATGAGGGCATCATAGCGGGCCGTATGGGCGAAGACCTTCTTTGCCAGATTGAATTTTGTCTCCTTGCTCAGCGCTCCCCCCGATGACTTCATCTCCCTGATTATTGCCGGATAATCGTCCGGGTCGACGACAACAGCCACATCCTGAAAATTCTTGGACGCTGCCCTGAGCATGGCGGGTCCTCCGATGTCGATATTCTCAATGGCATCGTCAAAGGTCACCCCTGTTTTCGAGATCGTTTCCTCAAAGGGGTAGAGGTTCACCACGACCATATCTATCGGCCGAATGCCGTGCTTCTCTATATCCTCCATATCTTTTGGATTGCTTCGCCTCGCGAGAAGGCCCCCATGGATCTTCGGGTGCAACGTCTTCAGCCTGCCATCGAGCATCTCAGGGAAACCTGTATAGTCCGAAACATCGGTTACCGGAATTCGGGAATCACGAAGGGCCTTTGCGGTCCCGCCCGTCGATAGAATCTCGGTGCCCATCCGGGACAACTCCCGCGCAAAATCGACAACGCCTTTCTTATTCGAGACACTGATGAGGGCCCTCTTGATCATGCCGTCTCCTCCTCTTTCCGAGACTTTAGAATATGCCTTTTTCTTTGAGGCTGATATACGCTCCGTCGCCGATGATCACATGGTCAAGAACAGCTATCCCGATAATCTCTCCTGCGCTCCTGAGTCTTTCCGTAACCGTGACATCATCGCGGCTCGGCGCGGGATCGCCGCTCGGGTGGTTATGGACGAAGATAACCGATGCAGCCGACTCCCTGATAGCCTCTTTAAAAGCCTCCCGCGGGTGAATGGGCGAGTTGGTCAGCGTTCCCTCCGATATCTTGCATTCCCGGATCAGCCTGTTTTTTGTATCAAGGAGGAGGGAGAGAAAAAGCTCTTTCTTAAGGTTTTTGAAGCGGGGAGCGAAATAAGAGTATACCGCGTTGCTCGAAGAAAAAACGGGTTTGCCGACCGAAGACTCACCCATCAATCTCTTGCCGAGTTCAAAGGCCGCTTTTATCTGAGCGACCTTGGCGATGCCGAGCCCTTTCAGGGAAGCGAGTTCGGCGGGAGAAGCGGTATCTATGCTTCTGAGCGTCTTGAACGCGTCGAGGAGCGACAGGGAAAGGTTCAACACCCCCTTCCCATCGCCTCCCGTCCTCAAGATTATCGCGAGGAGCTGGGCATCGGAAAGATTCTCGGGACCGTATTTCACGAGTCTCTCCCGAGGCCTCTCGTTCTCGGGCCAGTCTTTTATCTTCTGCTCCGGCATCCTCTGATCCCCTCTCCGGAAGACTATTCTATCAAGTTCGTCTTTTTTTTTGTGTAAAATCTCATCGACGCCAGCGAGACCTGTCCCTGCGCCTCTTTCCGGATATGGTACAATGAACTTCATGAAAAGCGGTAAGGGCAAGGTCTACCTCGTCGGGGCAGGACCCGGGGATATAGGGCTTCTGACCGTGAAAGGGCTGAAGTGCCTCCAAAAGGCGGAGGTGGTCGTTTATGATCTTCACCTCAATGCGCAGATTCTGAATTACATAAGCCACGACGCGGAATTTGTCTATGCCGGGAAACGGGGCGGCCATCATGCGATGACCCAGGACGAGATCAATGCCGTTCTCATCGGGAAGGCTAAGGAGGGGAAGACCGTGTGCAGGCTCAAGGGCGGCGACCCCTTCGTCTTTGGCCGTGGCGGTGAAGAGGCGGTTGAGCTCGTTAAGAACGGCATAACGTTTGAGGTCGTTCCTGGCGTCAGTTCGTCAGTGGCGGCTCCAGCATATGCGGGAATCCCTCTGACCCACAGGCACTATTCGTCATCTTTTGCGGTGATACCGGGTTATGAGGACATGACAAAGGGAGAATCGGCCATAGACTGGGCAAGAATCGCAACGGGCGTAGGTACGCTCGTGGTCCTCATGGCAGTAAA
>DASPUT010000127.1 GCA_035622735.1 Thermodesulfovibrionales bacterium
GAGATGTATATGGAGCGATGAGATTATCGAATCATAGTAACGGTGCTGAAGATCGGTGAGGGTGTCGGTAAGCTCTCTCTTATCATGCGAGTAAACGATCGTGATTGTTCCTACGGTCTCGGTGGCGGCAGCCTCCCATTCTTCCGTTACCAGCGTATCCCTGATGAGATCCCTGATCGCCTCGCTCCGGTTCGCATAGCCCTTCTTACCGATGAGACTGTCAAACCTTTCGAGCAGGGCATTGTCGAGTGATATGCCGAATCGTATAATTGACATGGTGTTACTTTCCTTCTTTTCGTAACACTATCACGTGGCTTTCCATTCTGTCAAGCTAAGATTTCTCTATACCTCTTCTCATTCTCGCGGAGGAACTCTAAAGAGAAGGCTCAATTTCTTTCGATCTCTTCTAGCTTACTCCTTCGGATAAGGTGAATCGGTGCGATATAAGCGGATAAAGACCCTTCTCAAAAAGGTCCAAATAAGATACAATAAAGTATGAAGATACTCCTTGTTGAAGACGAAAAGGGCGTCGCCAACTTTATCAAGAAAGGCCTCGGGGAAGAAAATTATACCGTGGACCTTGCTGTAGACGGCGACGAAGGCCTCGCGTTTGCCTTTGCGAATCAATACGACCTCATTATCCTTGACATTATGCTTCCCGGGCTCAACGGAATCGAAGTCTGCAGGCAGGTACGGAAGAAGAATATACAGACCCCTGTCATGATGCTCACCGCGAAAGACTCGGTTCGGGATAAGGTGAGTGGCCTCGACTGCGGGGCCGATGACTACATGACAAAACCCTTCGCCTTTGACGAGTTCATTGCGAGGGTCCGCGCCCTCCTGAGGCGCAAACAGAGCAGCATTACGGAACTGAGATATAAATCGCTCAGGATCGATATCCCCTCCCATAAGGTATATGTGGGCGACAAAGAGGTTTCCCTTCGTCCCAAGGAGTATGCGATACTCATGTATCTCCTGAAGAACGTGGGTCGGGTCGTCTCCCGGACGCAGATTATCGAGAGTGTCTGGGGATACGACTTCAACCCGAACACGAATATCGTCGATGTCCATATCAAGTCCCTCCGGGAAAAGATCACCGAATTCACTCGCGCCGACTTCATCCGCAGTGTGAGGGGCACGGGGTACATGATAGAGGCTGTCTCCGCATCAGACAGCGATGATTAGACTCACCCAGAGACGCCTCACCATCCGGTTCGTACTGGTCCTCATGACTTTCACGGTCATCATACTCACGATAATCTTCATCTATTTCCATCAGAATATCGTGAATTCCCTCAAACGGCACTTGAGAGAAGAGATCCAGAATGAATTTATCGACCAGTACCACCGCACGGGTCTCGACACCTTCAAGAACCAATGGGAGGAGTACCATTTCGAGATTCTCAACGCCAATGGGGACATCGTCGTGGCCTCCCCGACAACACGCGCCTTTTATACCGGCATCAACAGGGACTTGCTCGCGAGCGCTTTTTTGGGCAGCCAGAAATTCGAAATGAAAGAGATCAGGAACGAAACCTATCTCGTCGCGTATTTCCCCCTCGATGAAAAGTACTCGGGGCGGATCGCTGCGTCTTTTGCGCCGGAGATCCAGCGTGTCAAGAATTTTCTTAATCTCCTTATCCTCACCCTTCCCTGGATGCTCCTGCTCTCCTATCTTGTCAGCCGCTACCTCGTGAAGCAGGCTATGAAGCCGATATCCGACGTATTCACCTTTCAGGAGCATTTTTCCTCGAGCGTCAGCCATGAATTACGCTCCCCCCTGGCCTCCCTGAAGGGCAACTTCGAGGTCTCTTTGCGAAAGGAGAGAACTGCCGGGGAATACCGCGACACGATCAGTTTCGGTCTGACCGAAGTCGATCGCATCATCCATCTTCTCAATGACCTCTATCTTATCGCCTCGTCCCGTTCAAAACCCCTCGACCTGTTCAAGGAAGAAGTCGACATGAAAAAACTCATCGGTGAAGTCGTTGGCGCATTGATGCCCCGCATTCTCGCGAGGGGCATTCGAGTGGATAACGCTATACGGGGGAGAACCCTGTGGGTCTGTGATGAGGCCCTCATGAGACGGGTCTTTGAGAATCTTCTCAACAATGCCGTGAAATATACCCCGGAGGGCGGCTCGATCGTGATACGCACCTTCGAATCCATAGGGAAGAGGATGGCAAACATAGCGAACACCTGCCAGGGGATCGGCAATCGGGAGATACCCTATCTGTTCGAACCCTTCTACCGCGGAAAGGCGATAGAGAACAGAAAGTTTGAAGGAAAGGGACTCGGTCTCTTTGTCTCCCGCTACATAGTCAGGTCGCACGGCGGAGAGATTACCGCTAAGATCGGC
>DASPUT010000128.1 GCA_035622735.1 Thermodesulfovibrionales bacterium
TCCCTCTGGCTCATGAGATATCTTTTCTGCTCCATTCAGACCTCCTCAAGGTTCTCCTCAGAGGTCTATAGTGACTTAATACCTCCTACTATGACATTTTCATTTTGCAGATACCTATGACATTATCATCTTGCAACGACATTCCCGATCGGTAAGGCTTGACAGCGGGACGGTTTGTGAGATACTTTTTTTATGGGTACGACCGATAACTGGGCCGGCGGTATGGCCAGGACCTGAAAGAGAACTCCGGAGGATCTTCGATGGCAGGAGGAACGATATGGAAAGGGCACATTCATTTCGGGGGTGCGAATGTGCCCGTGAAACTCCATACGGCGGTCAGGGAAGAGCGGATTCAGTTTCACCTCCTCCACCGGCGTGATCATGCAAAACTGCGCCAACAAATGATCTGTGCCTATGAAAAAAAACCGGTTCCGATCGAAGCTCAGGCCAAAGGGTTGGAAGTGGAGGAGGGGAAATATATCATTGTCGATCCTGAGGAGCTGGAAAGAACAGCTCCTGAAGGCACGCGGGTGATCGAAGTCCACGAATTCGTCAAGGCCGAAGAAATCGACCCCATCTTCCTTGATCGCGTCTACTACCTCGAGCCTGATGCCCCTGCGAAAGGATATAACGAGCTCGTCGGGGCGTTGAGGGAGATCGGGGTCGACGGCATCTGCACATGGACCATGAGAAAGCGGTCCTATCTCGGGGCACTGGAAACAGACGGAAAGATTCTTCGCCTCAATACGCTGCGGTATGCCGACGAAGTGATTTCGGTAAAGTCTCTCGAACTGCAGAAAATCCCCGTCTCCGAAAAAGAACTGAAAATCGGGAGCGACTTGATCAATCAACTGACCGGTCCTTTTCAGCCGGAGCAATTCGAAAATGAACATCAGAAGAAACTGCGACATCTGATCGAGAAAAAAGCTCGCGGAGAAGAAATTGCGATCCTGCGGCCCAGGCGCTTGAAACCGACAGAATCTGACAAACTGCTTCAGACCCTTGAAGCGAGTCTGAAGAAAGTCGCCTAAATGAAATCTCACAATCCGAACCTGAGTGCATCAAAGTCATCTTCAGGCAGGGAGCCTGAAATGATCCCGCAGGGAATTTGGAGCGGTACGATCAGTTTCAGTCTCGTGGCTATCCCCGTCCAGCTGGTTAAGGCCGTCGACCCCGGTCGCGTCTCGTTTCGCATGCTCCACCGCGATGATTACTCCCCCCTCCAGAGGAGAATGTTCTGTCCCGAAGAAGAAAGGATTGTAGCCCCGGATGAGATCGTCAAGGGATACGAAATCGGACCGGGCAAATACATCGTGATGACGGACGAGGAATTGGAATCCGTGACTCCGGAAAGGAGCCGCACGATCGAGATCATCGAGTTCATCGATATGAAGGACGTGGATCCGATCTATTATGAACACCCATATTATCTCGTTCCCTTGAAGGGGGGTGAAAAAGCTTATCGGCTGCTCGTCGAAGTGTTGCATAGGACAAACAAGGCAGGTCTCGCAAAATTCGTGCTGGCTGAACGCGAGTATCTCGTAGCGGTCGAGAGCAGGGAGGGCGCGCTCGCCCTGATCACCCTTCATTACAGCGAAGAGATCCTTCCTGATCAAGATATCTTGCCAAAGGGAGGAAAGATCGAAACCGAAGAGAAAAGCCGCATGAAGAACGTCATTAAGAAGATGATGGCGGACTTTAGGCCGGAAAAATACGCGGACGAGCGCCGAGAGAAGATCCTGGGTCTTCTGAAGAAGAAGATAAAGGAAAAGGCCCTGGTGGAGGCTCCCGAAATAGGGGAAGAACAGGGAGAAGGGCCGGCCGATCTCATCGCCGCGCTGGAGGAGAGCATGCGCAAGGTGAAGAAGAACCGGTGAGCCGAAAAGTCGTCGAGATCGCCGGGAAGAGACTCTCTCTATCCAACCTCGAAAAAGACCTCTATCCGTCTTATGGCTTCACGAAGGCCCGCATATTGGAATATTACCGCAGGATTGCGAAGTTCATCCTGCCCCATTTGAAGAACCGGGCACTGACCTTAAAGCGCTATCCCGAAGGAGTCGAAGAGGATTTCTTTTTCGAAAAGCGTTGCCCCCCGCACCGTCCGGAGTGGGCGAAAACGGCCGAGATCCGCCGTGACGACGGAGAGCGGATGACGGTCTGCCTGGTCAACAATCTCGAAACGCTGATATGGGTCGAAAACCTCGCGTCTCTCGAGCTCCATGTACCTCTCGCCAGGGCATCCTCCCCTGAAACGCCTGATTTCATGGTCTTCGATCTGGATCCCGGGGAGCGGGCAAACATTCTGGATTGCGCCAGTGTAGCGCTCATCCTTCGGGACCTGCTCTCAGGGTTAGGGCTCAAGGGCCATCTGAAAACCTCCGGGAAAAAAGGACTCCATATGTATGTTCCGTTAAACCGAAAGGATACGACCTTCGAGGATACAAAGAAATTTTCGAAAGCCGTAGCAGGAATCATGCAGAAAAATTATCCGGATCTGGTAACCGCAAGAATGGCCAAAGAATACCGGAAGTCGAAGGTCTTTATCAACTGGGCTCAAAACGACTCGTCAAAGACGATGGTCTGTGTTTATTCCTTGCGAGCTCAAGAGAAACCTGTTGTCTCTTTTCCCCTTTCATGGAAGGAACTGGAGAGGTTGGCCGGCAAAGGCGATCCGGGAAGACTTCGGATTCTCCATTCGGAAGCATTGCGAAGGGCCGAAGACGGGGGTGACCTTTTTCGGGAAGTGCTCGTGAAGAAGCAGAAACTTCCCCATCTGTGACAGAACCTCCGGCTCTGGGCAGGTCCGGAGACGAACGGTGTTGACCGGATAAGCCGTTAGGGTATCTTCACTGGGCACCTTGCTTTGGATCGTCTTTTCTTGGGGATGAAAGAAGGATAACCGGGGTCCGGGCTGTAACCCCGAGAAAGCAATACCGTGGGATTAAGGGAATACGAATCGAAGCGGAAATTCGGGAAAACTCCCGAACCAAAACCGGGCCGCCGCCATGAAGGGGGCCATCTCATTTTTGTTGTTCATAAGCATGCGGCCAGGGCCCTTCATTATGATCTGAGGCTCGAGCTGAGGGGGGTGCTGAAGAGCTGGGCAGTGCCAAAGGGGCCTTCCATGGACCCTTCCCTGAAAAGGCTTGCTGTCATGGTTGAAGACCATCCGCTTGATTACAAAGATTTTGAGGGCGTCATCCCGGAGGGCAATTACGGCGCAGGAAGCGTCATCATCTGGGACAGGGGTGTTTATCACCACCCTTCTGCTAAAGACAGAAAAGAGAATGAGCAGTTTCTCCTGGACGGATTGAGAACCGGTAATATGAAGTTTGTCCTCGAGGGGGAAAAATTGCAGGGTGATTTTGCCCTCGTAAAGACTGGAAGGGACGAAAAGTCGTGGCTGCTTTTGAAGAAAAAAGATCGATTCGCAATGAAAGGGGACATTCTCAAAGAGAATCGGTCAGTGGTCTCCGCTAAGACGCTGGAAGAGGTTTTCGAAGCCGAACAGGGGGGTTCTTTCCGGCGGACAAGAGTGAGTCAGATTCGTCTTCGGGAGGCGATGGAAAGCGAAGACCTGAAAGACCAGCCGGCCAAGCCGATGCCGCGGAACGTAAAACCAATGCTCGCAACTCTGGTCGAACAACCCTTTGATCATCCGGATTGGATCTTCGAGGTGAAATGGGACGGATACCGGGCCATAGCAGGGATCCGTGACGGGACTGTTTCTCTTTATTCCCGAAACGGGATATCCTTGAGCCGCAAGTTTCCCCCTCTTGTAGAGTCGCTGAGTACCTTCAGGTTTGAGGCGGTCCTAGACGGTGAAATTGTCGTCGTTGACGATCAAGGACACCCTGATTTCCAGATGCTCCAGAATTATCAAAAATCCGGAAGCGGTCATCTGCTTTACTATGTCTTTGATCTATTGTATCTTGAGGGACATGATTTGACGAACCTCCCCCTCCTCGGGAGAAAAGAACTCCTGAAGAAGATTCTCCCCTTTTCTCCGAGAATTAAGTTCAGCGATCACGTGGTGAAAGACGGCATATTATTCTTTGGGGTCGTCAGGGAAAAGGGACTCGAGGGGATCATCGCCAAACATTCGCAAAGCGCGTACCGGGTCGGGAGGAGGAGCCGGCAGTGGCTGAAGGTGAAGGCGCAGCTTACGCAGGAGGGCATTATAGCGGGATTCACGGAACCCAGAGGTGGTCGGAAATACTTCGGAAGTCTAGTCCTCGGTGCATTCGAAGGGGGAGAGCTGGTTTACATCGGTCATTCGGGGGGGGGCTTCACGACGAAATCACTGAGGGAAATCCGCGAAAAATTGGATCCCATTGTCCAGGAAGACTGTCCTTTTCAAACAAAACCGGAGACCAATGCGCCGGTCACATGGGTGAAGCCGAAAATAGTTTGCGAGGTCATTTTCCACGGCTGGACCGATGAGGACATCATGAGGCAGCCTGTTTTTTTGAGGCTGCGAGAAGATAAGAAGGCGCGCGAAGTCGTGCGAGAAAGGCCCGGAGAAAGTAACCAGGAGGGAATATGAAAGTCGGATTTATCGGTCTCGGCATCATGGGGAGCCGCATGGCAGGGAATCTGCTTAAGAAGGGCCATGAACTCGTGCTCTTTAACAGGACAAAGGAGAAGGCAGGACCACTCATCGCTCAGGGAGCTTCATTCGTAGAAACCCCGGCGAGAGTGGCTGCGAGAGCACAGATCATCATTACCATGCTCTCCGAACCGGATAGTGTGGCCGGCGTCGCCCTCGGTAAGGACGGTTTCCTTGATCACGTAACGAGAGGCTCCCTATGGATTGACTCAAGTACCGTTAATCCGTCCTTCTCCAGGAAGATGGCTGATGAATGCAAGAAAAGGAATCTGCGCTTCATAGACGCACCGGTTGCGGGCTCCAAGATACCGGCTGAGGAGGCTCAGCTCATCTTTTTCGCGGGGGGCGAAAGAGAGGACGTCGAGTTCGCGATGCCCCTTCTCCAGGCCATGGGCAAGACGGTCATCCACATCGGCGGAAACGGAATGGGAACGTCCATGAAGATGGTGAACAACCTTCTCCTTGCCGGCGCCATGGCTGCTTTCTCCGAGGCGCTGGTGCTTGGTGAGGCCCTCAGCATTTCCCGCGAAACGCTCTTCGATACTCTCCTCAATTCGCCTGCTGCAGCCCCCTTTCTGGCTCTCAAGAGATGCCTGATCGAGTCCGGGACCTTCGAGACCCAGTTCCCTCTGAAATGGATGCATAAAGACCTGCAGCTTGCATCGGCCACGGCATATGAATGCGGCGTCGCGATGCCTGGCATGCATGCCATTAAAGAGTCGGTTGCCCTTGCCATTCGAAGCGGATTGGGAGAGAAAGATTTCTCCGCTATCTATCAGTATCTGAAGCAATCACAAAAAGGCTAACCGCTTCGTCCTGCTTGCTACCATGGATCATTAAGGGCCCTGTTCGCTGCCTTTTTCCTGCAGTCGCCGGAGGCGACGTCGAACAAGAAAAGCCGCGGGAAAGGGGCCGACAAGTTGACAGAAGGCAGACACATGCTATATTGGCATTATCAATGACCTTGAGGAGGCATAGTATGGCAAACCCATTTGTACATATCGAATTGCAGACGCAAGATCCGGAAAAATCAAAGAAGTTTTATACCGCGATGTTCGATTGGAAACTGGAAGGTATTCCGGCCATGGAGTATACGGTCATCAAGGTCGGGGAGGGGACGGGCGGAGGCATGATGAAGAAGCCCCTTCCTGACATGCCGGACAATTGGCTTCCTTACATCCTCGTTGACGACGTGGCAGCATCGACGAAAAAGGCGCTGACCCTAGGGGCAACAATTTGCAAGGACGTCACCGAGGTCCCGGATATGGGGTGGTTCAGTGTAATCGCAGACCCCACCGGCGCGGCCTTTGGACTCTGGCAGCCAAGAGCGTGTAAATAGCTCCGGCTGAAAAGGGGAGGATGACCGCAGACTAGTTCTGCAGGGGAGAACATACTCCTCATCAAGCGCATATTTGACGCGCCGCGAGAGATTGCGCGAAAAGTCTGGAAGGCATTGGGATGATTTCGCCCTTATCGTTTCTGTAAGATAGGTTCGTGAAACTCTTTGAGACCCTCATAAAGGGAATATTCAAAAACAGACCCAACCGCTTCATCATAGAATGCACCGTTGACAAGAAAAGTGTGAGGGCCTATCTTCCCAACCCCGGCAGGCTGAGGGAACTTCTCCTGCCCGGAAGTATGCTCTATCTAGTGCCTCAACCGCCGCCTTCCCATAAATACAGATATATGTGTGTGGCGGTAGAGAAAGACGGGGCGCCCGTGCTCCTTCACACTCACCTTAACAATGCCGTGGCCCGACATTTGATAGAGCGCAGTTGTATCACCGGGCTTGAAGGGGCAGAGATCGTACGACCTGAAATAACTATCGGCAGGAGCCGGTTCGACTTTCTCCTGCGCCATAACGGGAAGGACGTGGTGCTGGAGGTGAAGTCGTGTACGCTCTTCAGCGGAAAGACTGCCATGTTCCCTGATGCGGTGACCATCAGAGGGAGGAGACACCTCGAAGAACTCGCGGCACTCTCGGGCGGAAGACGGAGATGCGCGGTTCTCTTTGTCGTGCACTCACCCGGGGTCGAATACTTCATGCCTGAATATCACACGGATCTCGAGTTTTCGAAGTCGCTCCTGTCCGTATTGCAGGACGTCATGATCAGAGCGGTATCTGTGTCATGGGAAAAAGACCTCTCCCTCGGGAAGAGGGTGAGGGACCTCGTCATCCCCTGGGATCTTATCAGGAATGAGGCCCGCGACAAGGGAAGCTATATCGTGATTCTGCGTTTGAAGCAGGACCGGAAAATATCAGTCGGAAGCCTTGGAATTGTCCGGATGAGAAAGGGATATTATGTGTACGTCGGCTCGGCGAAAAGAAATCTCTCGCAGCGCATCGCGCGGCATCAAAGGGAACGCAAAAACCTCTTCTGGCATATAGATTATCTGCGGCAATACGCCGACCATTGTTCATCACTGCCTGTGAGGTCCGGCACCGATCTGGAATGCGGCATCGCGGGGGCGCTGAATAAGATATCTGAATGGAATATACCCGGATTCGGATCGTCGGATTGCAGATGCGGCAGCCATCTCTTCGGTATGCGTCATGACCCCGCCCTTTCCCGGGAATTCATAACGTTGCTCCTTGATTTTCGGATGAACAGGCTGGAACGCATATTATCGGATCGTGGGTGGGATTCAGCCTGCAGTGCTTGAGCAGATGCCGGATCGATGACGCGACAGATGGAGGCTAGAAGTGAAGCACATAGGAATTTAGAAGGGCTGTTTATTGACAATTGGCAGGTGCTTCTCTATAGTGTGAACGAGATACTGTTTCTTTTGGAGGGGGGTCTCTTGCCGCACAACAGAGAAAAGACCGGATGAATTTGCCGTGGAGGGACAGCACGCTGTCAGCCATTGCAGCGGCACTCCTATATGGCCTCTCGATTCTCAGCGCGCCTGCATTCGGACAGTCCCCTGAAACACCGGCAATGGCCCCTCTGAATCCAGCCTTCGTCGATTACACGCATGCCATTAGGCCCGCCGGCGTTCAGGATACGACATCTGACGGACATGGGCTCGGATACATCCCATCTCCTGTTGATCGCTCACACCTGACCGGACAATCCGTATTTCCGATACGGCCGGCTGCGGTTCTTCCCCCAAGTTACGACCTCCGCTCCCTCGGCAAGGTGACGGCTGTGAGAAATCAGGGAAGCTGCGGCGACTGCTGGGCGTTTGCCAGCATGGCCTCACTCGAGTCAAGTCTTCTCACAGGTGAAACGTGGGATTTCTCAGAAAACAATCTTAAGAACACCCATGGATTCGATTGGGGGCCGTGCTCAGGAGGCAACGGCGATATATCCACAGCCTATCTTGCCCGATGGGACGGACCGGTAAGGGAGTCAGACGATCCGTACAATCCCAATCCTCCCTATACGTCACCAGCGGGCTTACCCGAGCAGAAGCATGTCCAGGAGGTTCTTATCATACCTCCGAGAGCGGATTCCGTGCATAACGACGATATCAAACAAGCCGTACAGTCTTATGGTGGCGTTTACACCACTTATTACGCTTCATCAACCTACTACAATAGGCCATGTCCGACAGGCAGTTGCACCACATATTATTATGCTGGTACGGAAAACTCTAATCATGCCGTCACTATTGTCGGGTGGGATGACAATTTTCCGGCTGGCAGCTTTTCTCCGGCCGCGCCGGGTAACGGCGCTTTTCTTATAAAGAACAGCTGGGGGACCGCATGGGGCGTGAACGGCGGATATTTCTACATTTCCTACTATGACACGAAATTAGGTTATGACGGAAACTACGTCTTCAATGACGCCGAACCTGTCGCCAGATACACTCGGGTATACCAGTACGATCCTTTGGGCAATACAGTAAATCTTGGGTTTGGAGGCAACACGGGATGGTTTGCCAACATCTTCACCGCTTCCGCGAACGAACAGGTTGCGGCGGTCAGCTTCCACACGGGAGCCGTTAATGCGACATTCGAGGTACGCGTTTATACGAATGTCACCTCAGGCCCGACAAGCGGCTCTCTCGCGGAGACGACCACCGGTTCGCTCTCGATTCCCGGCTACCACACCGTCACCTTGAGTTCCCCGGTGTCCATCACCGCCGGCCAGAAGTTCTCTGTGATCGTCAAACTCGCAACACCTGGATATAACTTTCCGATTCCGATGGAATATCCTTTTGGCGGCTATAGTAGCGGGGCCACAGCCGGTGTGGGGCAGAGTTACGTGAGCAGTGATGGCACAAATTGGGCAGATGTGACTACTGACTACCCGAACACCAATGTCTGTCTGAAGGCATTCACTGACGCGATTATCGACACAACGCCCCCCACTGACGGAACACTTACCGCGGTTCCGGGAAATACGCAAGTCACGTTGAACTGGTCCGGGTTTTCCGATAGCGGAAGCGGACTGAGAGGCGCGAACACCTATAAGGTCATGAGAAGCGAGGGGGGATACCCATCCGCTCATTGCACCAGCGGGACGCAGCTATTGGGGAGCGTCAGCCCTCAGACGGATTCAGGCCTGATCAACGGCACGACGTATTATTATCGCGTCTGCGCCTATGACAACGCAGGCAATATCTCGACAGGCGCCACGGCGACAGCGACCCTCCCCTTCCAGATAACCGTTGACACCTCGCCTTCCGGAAGGCAGATTACCGTCGATTCGGTTTCATATACCACTCCCTACACTTTCACCTGGGGCCCCTTGTCCAGCCACACGGTCATGGCAACATCGCCGCAGAGTGCGGGCACGGGGACTCAATATGCCTTCTCCTCCTGGAGCGATGGGGGCCCTCCGACACATACAATCACACCTTCGGGAGACAACACCTATATTGCAAATTTCATGATGCAGTACCAACTGAAAGCCACTGCCAGTCCGAGCGGTGCCGGCAGCGTAACCCCAGACTGCTCAACAGGGTGCTGGTATGATTCAGAATCGGCAGCCGGCTTATGGGCCAGCCCCGCTGCCAATTATGTTTTCACGACATGGACGGGGGACTGCACGGGAACAAATCCCTCTATGTCTGTATCAATGAGTGGGCCATTGAGTTGCGCCGCCAATTTTGTCCCCTGTCTCGATTACCAGGCAAGAGATGAGATGACTGCCACATCCTTCACTTCAGTGGGCAGCGCATACAGCGACGCTTCTACGCTATCGGGCGACACGATCCAGCTGGTCGCGACAATCCTGAAGGAGACGTTGGATCTCAACCGCGGCATCGCCGTGACACTGGCCGGAGGCTATGGTTGCGGATTTACAGGGCTTGCCACTTCATACTCTATCATTCAGGGGTCATTGACGATCGATAAAGATTCTCTTACAGTAACCGTCCAGAACCTCATCCTGCAATAGCGTCTACACTGCATACATCGTTGATACAGTCCATCGGAAGGCGGGTCCCGCGCAGTAGAGATGGCCTCATCTGTAGATCATCTTTCGTGTCATCCCTCCATCCACAACAAAATTGGCACCGGTGACAAAACCGGCATCTGGGGAGATAAGATAGGCTGCCAGGGAGGCGCTATCTTCCGGTCTACCGACCCTGCCCGCGGGGTGCTGTGTGTGGTCCGTTTTCGAGAGCCTTGCCGATTGCCTTGTCCCGCTCTTCTTCCACCCACTCAACTCGATCCACCCCGGACTGATGCAGTTCACGCGCACTTTAGGCCCGAGGCTGAGAGCCAGTGAATGGGTGAGGGCCACCACGCCGCCCTTTGATGCGGAGTATGCCTCTGTATCCGGTTCCGACATGAGCGCGCGCGTCGAAGCTATGTTGACGATTGAGCCCCCGGTCCTTGCGAGATACGGGGCTGAATACTTTGAACAGAGGAAGGCCCCGGTGAGGTTGGTGGCGAGCACCCTGTTCCATTCGCTAAGGCTCACCTTTGCGAGCGGCTTCCTGATACAAATACCGGCGTTGTTGATGAGCACATCAACCCGCCGGAAATATGCGACCGTTTCCCTGACCACTGCCTCGGCCGCTGCCTCCTCCGAGATATCGGCATGCATGAAGACAGATTCCCCGAGGCCGTGATATTCCTGTAGCGTTTCTCTACCCGCATCTTCATCCATTTCCGCAATCACAATGCGCAGGTGCTCCTCGAGCAATCTTTTCACGATAGCCTTTCCGATTCCCTGACCGCCTCCCGTAACTATTGCAACTCTTCCCCTGTCCATGTTTGATGCTCCTCCCGGTCCCATCGTTTCGAAAAAGTTAATAATAAGTTATGGCTCGCAAAGACACGGACCATACCGTTCCTCGACAAAAAGACCGCATCTTCAGTTCGCTCGCCCTGAAGCTCTTCGTCGTTCTGCTCCATTGTTCGGCGTTGACTTGCCTTCATTTTCATGATAAGTAGTAATAAGGGATTAGGCAATAGGGCATCTAAGGGGAAAAGGTTGCTTTATTTGAGGAAGGAGGATGGAAATGAAACTGGAACTGACAGACAAAGAAAAAGAGATGCTTATGGGAGTCCTCAAGGACTATATTCCTGAACTCAGGGGTGAGATCGCGTCTGGTGTTAAACACGATTTGAAACTGGAACTGAAAGAGGAAGAGGCGGTATTGACGGGAATTCTGGAGAGATTGAAGACACTGCAATAGATGCTCATTTCTCCGATGAAGACGGTCCGCAGGCAGACGGAAGTCAAAGAAATTCTATAGAGTGAGGATGGCCGCCTGACGAAAGCTCTTTCGATAAAGAACCTTCACAAGACCTATGGTACCCTTGTTGCCGTCGACGGTATTTCGTTCGATATCGGCCACAATGAAATCGTGGGGCTCCTGGGTCCCAATGGAGCGGGAAAGACAACGACGATCAACATGATTCTCGGCGTTCTCGAACCGGACGCCGGGACTATTCTCATCGAGGGGGCCGATATTGCGGAGCGCCGCTCAGAGGCCCTCGAGCACACAAACTTCGCGGCTGTTTACGCCCCGCTGCCGGGAAACCTGACCGTCTATCAAAACCTGCTCATATTTGGCATGCTTTACGGAGTGGAAGACCTGCCCGTCCGGATCGAGGCGGTGCTCAAGCAATTCGATCTCGGGATGTTTCGTGGCACAAAATGCGGCCTGCTCTCTTCCGGGGAGCAGACACGGGTAGGACTCGCAAAGGCCTTGCTCAACAATCCGCGTCTGCTCCTCCTTGACGAACCGACCGCTTCTCTCGACCCCGCAACAGCGCGCGACATCCGAACGGAAATCCGCAGGTTCTCTGCCGAGGGATCGGGCGGCGTGCTCTGGACTTCTCACAACATGTACGAGGTCGAGGAGGTTTGCGACCTGGTGCTCTTCCTTTCCCGCGGGAGGATCCTTCTCGAAGGCGACCCGAAGGCTTTACCCGGCGAACACGGCAAAGGGTCCTTGGAAGAGCTTTTCATAAGCGTTGCCCGTGAAGGGCTCGATTCAGGTTGAAAAGCGTGCGCCCGAATCGCGTCGCTGCAATAATCCTCCGCCATTTCTATCTCATACGCGGGAGCTTCTCGCGTCTCTTCCCGCTCTTCGCCTGGGTCGCCGTCGACATGGTGTTGTGGGGCTTCATTACGAGATACCTCAATAGCATCACGTCGTCAGGTCTCAACTTTATTCCGATCTTCCTCGGAGCCATTCTTCTCTGGGATTTCTTCACGCGCGTTATGCACGGGGTGACGACGGCGTTCTTCGAAGATGTCTGGTCGCGTAATTTTCTCAACATCTTTGCGACCCCGCTCTCCATCTGGGAGTACCTCAGCGGCCTGGTGCTGTCGAGCATCGCAACAAGCCTGGTCGGGCTCATCGTAATGCTTGCGCTGGCAACCGCGGTATTCGGCCTGTCGTTTACAAGCTATGGCACAATGATTGTTCCCTTTCTTTTCGTTCTCTTTCTGTTCGGAATTGCGCTCGGTATCTTTGCGATCGCCGTGGTCCTGAGACTCGGACCGGCATCCGAGTGGTTCATCTGGCCCGTCCCTGCCCTCATTTCACCGTTTGTCGGAGTCTTTTATCCTATTTCTACACTGCCGCTCTGGATGCGGCATCTTTCGAGTCTGCTGCCGCCGTCATATGTATTCGAGGGCATGCGGGTGGTTATCTCGGGTGGAGCGGTTCCGGGAAGCACCCTGCTCGCGGGCGGATGTCTCGCCATAGCCTATGTCCTTCTTGCATGCTGGTTTTTTGCCCGGGTCTACCGACGTGCCGTTCGCACCGGCCTCATCGCACGGTACAGTGCAGAGACTGTGAATTGACGATAAGTCTGCCCACGGGAGGGACCTCTTATATCCCAATAAAGGGCTCACTTCATCCGGTTCTGCCTCGCGGATATTGAATCTCATGGATAGCCCTCGTCTTCACGTGTGGAGGAAACCCTGTTAGACTTTAAGATGAGAGACGAGGCATTGTTTCAGAAGGAGTCTCGCCGCTATGACAATGAAGGGACGCAAGATGAAGTTATATGCCGGCACGAGCGGATATGGGTACAAGGAATGGAAGGGGATATTCTACCCTGAAAAGATCTCACCCAAAGAGATGCTCCGCTTCTATTCGCAGCGCCTCGGCGCGGTCGAGATCAACAACACCTTTTATCACATGCCCAGGGAGGCGATCCTCACGTCCTGGGCTGAGCAGGTTCCCGATGACTTTGTCTTCGCTATCAAAGCTCCCCAGATAATAACGCATCTGAAGCGGCTGAGAAATGTGGGCGAAGAGACCGAGTACCTCTTCAGGACAGTATCGGTTCTCGACAGAAAGCTCGGGCCGGTTCTTTTTCAATTTCCGAACAGTTTCCGCCAGGACCGACAGGCGTTGGAGGCTTTTCTCGATCTTATTCCCGGCACCATGCCCTCTGCTTTTGATTTCCGCAGTCCGTCGTGGCTCGACAGCAAAATTTTGGACCTCCTTCGTGAAAGGGGATGCAGTCTCTGCATCGAGGATACCGATGAAAATCCGACAAACGAGATCTTCAGTACGGCACCGTGGGGATATTTCCGCCTCCGCCGCACCGATTATACCGATGCCGATCTGTCGTACTGGCTCGAAAAAATCTCTTCGCAAAAATGGGAGAAGGTTTTCGTGTTTTTTAAGCATGAGGAAGGGGCAACAGGTCCGGAGACTGCGATACGGTTTCTAGGGCTTGCCGATTCACGGGTAAAGGGAGGTCAATACAGGACGGATGATAAGACAAAGAAATGAATGCATGTGCGTGCCTCCGATGCTTGCCACCGGTATCTCACAAGGCCTTATTTAGTGTTTTGCCAAGCTGCATGCATCTTGGCATTGGTTCATTCACCTATTTACTTGTCATTTAATTTGTTGAGGGTAGTGGTTAACCTACAAGGCTTAGTGGGCCAACCACCCATCCCTCAATGTGACTCTATTAGGTTTTAGTAAGACCCAAGAAAAATCCACATCGAGCCATCCGGACAATCACACTGACATGCGTAGAGCGCGCTGTCACTGAGGCGAAGGTAAAACCAACAGAAGTCATATCCGAATCCCAGGTTAATCGGAATAGCATTAGCATCCTGATCTACAAAAAATCCTATGGCATCGCCGGTTCTCGTGTTATCAGCCTCAATTAATACTCCGTATCCCGTCAAGCTACTCCGTAATGTCATCCCATTGGAATCCCACGTCTCGGCATCCGCAGCGTGCTTTACATCATCGGACGAAACTTGTGGGACGGACTCTGGAAACTGAGTCGCCTTCGCGGTACTCACCGAAAAAACCATAGCCAAAATCATACAAAAGAATACGACATACTTCATACGACACCCCCGACTTTCAAAATATCCCAACCGCTGTTAGGATTTAAGTACCTGTCATCAGCTTAGAGTTTACGTCTCAAACAGTCAATCCTACGTGGGTAGGGTAAGGTATGCATGGCATGATTGGAGGTTTCTCCGCGTTTGCCTGTCAAAGCTATATATTGTATTCCTTTTCTCACGCACAACAGGCCTGCTGTCAAAGGCCTTAATGGGCCAGTCATTAGTCTTTGATAAGGGATTGACACTCAAGAAATCGGTGATAACATAAAAATGTGAGTGATATACAGGAAATAATCTGAGATGAAACCGGCTTGCTGCCGGCAGACCGGTTGGGTCGATCCATTTTCTGATGAGTTTGTACCATCCGGGGGCAGAGTATCCAATGATTCTGCAGACTGGTGCTGGTACATGAAACTGCCGGGCATCGTAAGGGCAAATAATATGATCAAAGAGTTAATCGCATGTGAACAGTCTAGGACAAAGTTGAGCGTCACCTCGGCGGGACAGGGTCAGGCATTTCTTGTCGCGTCAGTGAATTCCCCGTCAGATGCGGGCCATGCTGCCATGGAATCATACACCCGGATCGCGAAAGTCCTCAAGGAGTGCCGACTTGAGATCCTTCACGAGCGCATCTTCGGCAGCCTTTCCTTGGAACCTTCGGTAATGGCGGCACGGCGTTCTGCATTCAGAAATTGCGGTATCGCTTCCGATAATCCCGTCACCTATATTCAGGGCAATCCTCCCTGGGGAGAAGGGTTTGCCGGCACGATCATCCATGCCGTCTCTCCGAACGATCCTGGTGATGTCTGGACTATCATGTACGGTGACCAGCCCTGCGGTCGAGGATGGCGAGGAGACGGTTCTACCTATCTGGTACTCCAGAACATAAACGGTAACCACTGCAGTCCACAAGGCAACGGAACAAGGCATCTCCAGGTGCGTCATATGCTCGATCGGGCTGAGAGAATACTCCGTGAAAACGGCTCATCCTACGATGATGTGGTGAGGACATGGTTCTATCTCTCCGACATATTGGACTGGTATGCCGCATTCAACAAGGCAAGAAATGAGAAATACGGGGAGTTCGGCATCATGCCCGGTCCGGGCGACGGGAGCCTCCTGCTCCCCGCGAGCACAGGGATCCTCGGCGATACACCTTCCGGGGCAGCGGCCACAATGGATCTCATCGCGATAGTCAGGGAACTGGGCAGTGGTCCTGCTATAAGACAGCTGACCAATATGGCGCAGCTCGATGCCTTCCGTTATGGCTCGGCCTTTTCTCGGGGTTCGCTCATTCAGGAGGATGAAGTTTCC